>CAYUYG010000089.1:0-6802 GCA_964449125.1 uncultured Coxiellaceae bacterium
TAGCGGCATGGCGTTTTTATAATGGAAATTATACCTATCAATCATCAGCATTAGCCTTTATCACTTTGCTATGCATTGTGCCGTTTATTGCCGTGATCGTTTACATTGCCAGTTTTTTTGTATTCTTCAATGATTTTGCCTATATGGCAAATAACTATATTTATGCAAATTTTGTTCCAGGTTCAAGTGACATGATGCATCTGTACTTAGATCAATTTGTTGTGCAGGCAGGAAAATTGCCGACCTTTAGTATTGTCATTTCAGTGATAAGCGGTGCAATGTTGATTTTAACCGTTGAACATGCACTCAATAATGTTTGGCATGTTCGACATAAAAGTAAGTATTTACTAACGACCGGAATTTCCTGGTGTATTTTAATGCTGTTGCCAATTTATTTTGGGATCAGTGTGTTGTTAACCAGTTATATTTCATCACTTGCCTTATTTAATCATTATCAGTTTTTTGTTTTGGATTTACTAAATTGGTTGGTTAATGCAACAGTATTCACGGTCATCTATATTGTTGTACCTAATAAACTAGTCGATTGGAGTGATGGTTTTTTAGGTGGTTTGATCGCTGCGTTACTGTTTGAAGTGGCGCGAAAATTATTTGCGTTTTACATTGCTTATTTTGCTAATTATCAACTTATTTACGGCGCACTAGCCATTGTGCCTATCTTCTTGGTCTGGTTGTATGTGACATGGAGCATTATTTTGTACGGCGCCTTATTTATTAAAGCCAAAAATGATTTATTCAAAATAAAATCAATACAAAATAAAACTGAATCAGTCACTTAGCATCGAAGAAAAAAAATTAAACAGGGTAATTCCTAAATGTGAATTTAACTCAGCAATGATATGCTTTAGTTTCTAGCTTTTGCTATGACGCTACTTCAATGATTAATGGAGGTTCATCATGTCGGATAATTACAATCAAAATCAAGATAAAAATCGTCAAAATCAAAACCCAGCTCAAAAAGATCGCCAAGAACAAGGTGGTCGTCCACTTGATCGCACTCAACAAGGTGGAATTGGCAGTACCAATAAAGATCAAAACAAAGACAAATTTCAGAAGTAATTACTTTTAAAAAAAACCCCTTCAGGTAACTGAGGGGGTTTTTTATTTTTCTGCGCAACTGAAATTTTTTTCAAAAAATATTTGCATCATTTTAAAATGCGTGCTAACTTTTGCATCTCCCCTTCTTTTCTTCACCAATTTTTATTTTAACGCGCACTCCGTTTATTCCAATTTATAAAATTTTTTATCTTACACTTCTATCGCAAGGAGCAGCATGCTTATATCCAAAAATAAACTTTATGCCGTCAATGCATTAACTAATGATACTCATCTTGATCAATCGTCTACGAATTTGTATCCATGGCTAATCATCTTTTGTTGTGCTTTATTTATTTTTTATAAATTCATTTTGCAAATTTCCCCGGGCATCATGACCTCTGAATTAATGCAAGCCTTTCATATTAACGCAGTAGGTTTGGGTAATTTGGCAGCGACTTATTTTTACGCTTATCTGGCTGCGCAATGCTTTGTTGGGCCTTTGCTGGATCGCTATAGTCCGCGTTACCTAACTGCCGGTGCAATTGCATTAGGTGCGATAGGAACGCTAGGTTTTGCGACTGCGCCATCATTAATGCTGGCAAGTATGTCGCGTGCACTCATTGGCATCGGCATGGCATTCGCCACTGTTAATTATATGAAAATGTCAGCGGTCTGGTTTGGGCCAAATAAAGCCGCTTTTATTGATGGTTTGCTGGCGACCGCAGCAATGCTCGGCGCGCTTTGCGGACAAATACCCTTACTGCTATTAGTTTCCCAGGTGGGTTGGAAGCGGGGGTTAGTTGATTGCGGTTTAGGTGGTATTGTCTTAGCAATCGTCTATGTGCTTCTCATTCGGGATAAGAAAGATAGTAGGCGTAATGTTAAAATTTTGGCGCAACCGAAATTAAACACTTTTGTAGAGTTATTACGACGCAAAGAAAATTGGCTATTGTTTGCTTATGCAGGACTTGCGTTTACGCCGCTTGCGGTGTTGGGTGGTTTATGGGGGAATCCATTTTATATTACTATCTATCATCTTAGTCCTACACAAGCTGCATCCCTCAGTTCGCTTGTGTTTTTAGGTTTGGGTTTGGGCGCGCCATTATGGGGAGTGTTAGCAGACCGCTATTTGAGTCGTATCAATACTATGTTTATCGGTACTAGCTTAGCCTTGCTGACGCTCATTTGCATTATTTATGTTCCCCTCAGCGTCTCAGTACTAAGTGTATTATTGTTTATGTTTGGATCGGGAACAGGCGCATTCATGGCTTGTTATGCACTGGGAAAAGAATTAAATCAGGTTAGCGTGGCTGCTACCATTATTTCTTTAATTAACTCAGGCGATGCTTTACTCAGTTCAATAACCGAACCCTTTATAGGCAAATTACTCGACTATTACTGGCAAGGTGAAATGGTTACGGGAATTCATATTTTTCCGCCGCAAGCATTTCACTGGGCGTTTTCGCTTTTACCAATCTATTTATTGAGCGCCTTAATTTGCTTGCTGTTTCTTAATAAATTTACAACTCGTTAAAGTTTTTTTAAGCGCAAAAATTCCAATCTCTTCCTAATTTTTTATCTCTCTTTACCTATCTACAAGGATAACATCAATGTTAGCACACGACTTTTTAAATAAAGGGTATCAATTTATTCAAGCTGATTATTATTTGGATGAGGCGAATTGCTCTTCGGTTCATGATTTAAAGAAAATTTATGACATGGATTTGGAAAATGACGGGTCAGATTTTCGCAAGCGAGCTTACTTAAAAATTGTATGGAACGCCTGTGATAAAAAAATTGTTATTCCAACAAATCAAGCTTATTACCAGACAGCGACGACGAAACAGGTGGATGGTGGCCAGATTCGTCAGTTTAAAACATTAAACAAGTATGTTTTAGATATTCCGATTATTAAAAGCATTTTGTATAAAAATTTAGAGCTGATTCGAGCTTGCCAACCATTCTGTGATTTAACGCGCATTACTATCGGTATGCATTTTATTCGTTATAAAGCGAATGAGAGTATGGCAAGTTATAGCTCGCCAGACTGGTTACATAAAGATGATGAACCCTTGGTATTTGTTCATCTGGTCAATTTAAGTAAATCAGCATTAGGCGGTGATAATTTAATCGCTGATACGCATAGTAAAAAAATAAAACGCGTTATCCGTCTGGAAAATGATATGGAAACCATTGTCATTAATAAAAATGTTTATCACGCCGTGACGCCCTTGGGTTCAAAAAAAGGGATTGCTGTACGCGATGTCATGTTGTTTACCGTTGAACCAGATTATATCCAACACTAAGTGAGGAATGTGATATGAAAACTATTATATTTATCAATTTGCGTTTTGCACATTTTTATTCGAAAGAATTAATTAAACAAATTAAGCGCGATAAACCTATTCGTTTTGTAGCCATTGTTGATCAGCAATTTAAAGATAATATTCCTGCACATATTTCGCCTTTTCTGGATGAAATCTATCTATTGCCGGCGAAGGCGAAAGACGGTTTTTTAGCAGAATTTGATATTGATTTATTGCGGCTCATTGTTCACAAAGAGCAAAAACTAACATCAGACATACGCCTGGTTTGTCTGGATGAGTTCAATTTACTCAACACGGGTCGTTTACGACGGGAATTATCTATTCCTGGGAATACCGATCATGACCTTCTCCCTTATCGCGATAAAGTCAAAATGAAAAACTTGCTCATACAGCACAATCTTCGTGTTCCGAAATTTAAGCCTTTTTCTATGGAGGATCGTTTTGTAAGGCTAAGCAAGGATTTTGGATTGCCATTTGTGATCAAACCCGCTGATAGTTGCGGTAGTCATGGTGTCAGTCTAATTTTTAATGAGCTAGATTTTAATCGTTGCCAAGAAAATTTAACTCACGTGCAAGATATCTATGAAGTGGAGGAATATATAGAAGGGGATTTGTATCACGTTGATTCCTTTACTCGTCAAGGTGAAATTCAATTTATCTGTGCAAATGAATATACTTGCCCCAACTATCATTATACGCACGGTAAAGCCTTGGGTTCTATTCCCATGCCGGAAACAAACGAGTTGGGTAAGCAACTCATTTGTTTTGCAAAAAAATGTTTACAGGCATTGGGCAGTAAAAATTTAATTAATCACATGGAAATTTTTGTAACCGCCAAAAAAGAATTAATTTTTCTTGAGGTTTCTGCGAGACCGCCGGGTGCATTAATTAATTTAACCCATCGAATTAATTTCGGTATTAATTTAACTGATGAAGATTTTTTCATGCAAACCGATGAATATGTGTCAGTCCTTCATGAAAAGAAACTTGAGCAAGCTTGTTGGATGTTATTTCCTTTACAGCCGGGCAGGGTCAAAGATCGTCGAGCTCCTCGTGTAAAAAGCAGAATGGATTTGACTTGGTTTGTCGATAAGGGACGCTGGATTGCGCCTGGGGAGTGTAAAAACATCCTGGGAAAAAGTGCGCAGGTAATATTGTATAACGCAGATTATGCTGCATTACGAAATGATTTTGACAAGATCAAACATCATACTACTTTGGAGATGAATAATGGATAATACGACATTCAAAATAGGTTATTTCTCAATGTTGCTTTATGTGGTGTTCACTGCTTTCGCAGCCATTTGTATTCACCAAACCAATCAACAGACTGAACCCTTGCTTGCAGCATTTTACACATTTTTATGTTGTTTACTGGTATATCACGGTATGACGATGAGAAATCCTGTCAATTTAACAAAGTTGAAAAATCATTTTTCAACCATATGCATGTTAAATCTGACGACGATGTTGTGTTGGGTGTTATCTTTTATCGCGCTTAAATATATCCCGCCTGATTTATATTTATTCATTTATCTGTGTGCCATGCCAATTACGGCCTCCATTTTATATAAAACGAAAGCGATACAGGCGGCCATTTTGTTGTCGGGCATTGTCGTGCTTGCTACGACTTATCAGTCGCCATCTATCTTGCCAGGATTCGTTCTAGCTTTTATTGGTGGAGCTTTTGGCACGATATATTCTATTTTTTCCAAGCGCATTGCCAATCAATTTTCAGTCATGCGTATCTTGGCTCTGCGTTTTTATTTAACGGTATTAGTAACGGGTTTTATCAGCTATTATTCGGGAAGCTTGCACTGGATGAGTGCAAGCTTTTATCTACAATTTGGTTTGTTGTCGATTATTGCTGTTATTATCCCCTTGTTGCTATTTCAAATTGGTTTAAAAACCTTACCGATTACCAAAACACTCTCATTTTTACCGCTGGCGCCTTTATGCTGCTATTCGATTAGCCATTTTATTTTAAGTCACGGCGACATAAATGTTGTTCAGCTATTCTCTGTAGGGCTATTAAGTGTGGGTATGGTGTTATAGTGATTCTGGACAGCCCTTAATTAACGAGCCTGACTGTTTGCAACATACCCATGCTCTGCTAAACCATTGGCAAGAAAGCCACCGTCAACCGCAATGCATTGACCTGTGATGTAGGAAGCGACAGGCATGCAGAGAAAGGCGGCTAAGGCAGCTACTTCATGGGGTTTGCCAATACGGTGCATGGGTGTGCGTGATAATATGTGATAAAGCTTTTCGGGTGTTTTGAGAGCGGTTTGTACTAATTCAGTTTCAATATACCAGGGTGCGATGGCATTAACGCGAATACCATCTTGTGCTAATTCCACGGCAAGGTGTTTGCTCATTTGAATCATGGCGGCCTTGCTCATACCATAAGGCGCACCAGATGCGTCGTCGATGATGCCGGAAATCGAAGCAATGTTGACAATATTGCCTTGTACCGATTTTTTAAGTAGGGGATAAAGGCTACGACACAAATGAAAGGCGGAGGTTAAATTTACTTGCATAATGACTTCATAATCTTCGATTGAATAATCGGCTAATTTTTTTCGGATATTCGTGCCCACATTATTCACTAAAATATCTAATTGTCCCCATTCTTTTTCAATAAATGAAACAAGGTCGGCAAAGGAATTATCTGATTGACTAAAGTCCATGGCAAAGCCATGTGCTTCGTGACCATTTTGCTGCCAATGTTGGACAGCATCTTCAAGCCATTTCTTATTTTTAGAAATGATACATCCTTGAGCACAGATTTGAAATAATTCGTTAACAATGGATTGATCAATTCAATGGTTACCTCCAGTCTCGATGGCGCGTTTGCCTTTTAAATTCCACTGGTTTGCATTCATAAATTACTCCTTGATCTGCATGCCGAAAGCTCTGACAGGTGCTTCCGTTCCATTTTCAATTTTAATAGGTAAGATAAAAATATAATCCCCGCAAGGGGTCAGCAGATTGGCATGGGCAATATTTTCAATCAAGTATTTGCCTGACCCAAGTACCAGGCGGTGGACTGGAAAATCGGTTGAAGGCAAATCAGCCGATAAAGTATCAGTACCGAGACCTGCAATTTGTCGCTCTAATAATAATTCTGCCGTACTGGCCGCAACACTGGGGAAGATGAGTTCATTGCGATACTTATCTGGTTCAAGAAAAAAACGTTCCCAACCGGTATAAAAAATAACAACGCTATTCGCTTGAATGCGGCCCCATTGTTTTTCATAGTTCCCTATTTCTTCAGGCTTAATGACAAATTTTTCGTGCGATTTAGCGGAGACATTAATCATCACGCATGGACGGATAAGTTGCGATAAGGGTAGGTCTGCAATCGTCATGCCATGAGGTATACAATGGGCAGGGGCATCCATGTGTGTGCCAATGCC
>CAYUYG010000090.1:0-6793 GCA_964449125.1 uncultured Coxiellaceae bacterium
GCTTGAATATTTTCATTACCCCGATATGATAGGCATCAAACATTGGAGGAACCCGTCATGACAGTTGATGACCATCAAGAAAAATTGAGTTTTCAGGCTGAAGTGAAGCAATTATTAAATATTGTCGTTCACTCTCTTTATAGTAATAAAGAAATTTTTTTACGTGAATTAGTTGCCAACGCTTCGGATGCGATCGATAAGCTACGTTTTGAAGCTTTATCCGACTCCGCTTTATACGAATCCGAAACAGAGTTAGCCATACGCATTAATTATGACAAAGAAAAAAAAACCATTACTATCAGTGATAATGGTATTGGCATGACTCGGGATGAAGCAGTTGCCAATTTGGGAACCATTGCTAAATCCGGTACGCGGGAATTTTTATCCCGCCTGACGGGCGATCAGAAGAAGGATGCGCATTTGATTGGCCAATTCGGTGTGGGTTTTTATTCGGCCTTCATTGTGGCAGACAAGGTAACGGTTTTATCACGGCGCGCAGGTTTTGGTAAGGAACATGGTGTTAGTTGGGTGTCCGCGGGTGATGGTGAATATACCGTTGAGAATATCGAGAAAACCAGTCGCGGCACTGACATTATTTTACATTTGAAAGAAGATCAGGACGAGTTTTTGGATGACTGGCGGTTGCGCTCTATCATTGCCAAATATTCTGATCATTTAAATGTCCCTATCTTGATGCCTAAACGAGAAGAAGACGGCAAAGCCACTGCGGAATGGGAAACAGTCAATCGTGCGACCGCATTATGGACTTTACCTAAAAATACAATTACGGCTGAACAATATAAAGAATTTTACAAACACATCGCGCATGATTTTGAAGATCCGCTTGCTTGGACTCATCGCAAAGTGGAAGGTGCAAATTTAGATTATACTTGTTTGTTATATGTGCCTGGCCAAGCCCCTTTTGATCTTTGGCAGCGTGATGTTCATCATGGATTAAAACTCTATGTGCAACGCGTTTTTATTATGGATCAGGTCGAGCAATTCATGCCGCATTATTTGCGCTTCGTGCGCGGTGTGCTGGACACAACGGCGTTGCCACTAAATATTTCTCGCGAAATTTTACAGGACCATCCAGTTATTCCAAAATTACGTACTGCGTTGGTGCGTCATGTGCTGGATTTGTTAGATCAGATTGCGAAAGATGAGCCGGAGAAATATGCTTTATTCTGGAAAGAATTTGGCAATGTGCTAAAAGAAGGTCCGGCCGAAGATTTTGTTAACCGCGAGCGTGTTGCGAAATTATTGCGTTTTACTTCGACGCAGAGTGATACGCAAAGCGTTTCCCTGGAAACCTACCTGGAGCGTGCGAAGCCAGAACAAAAGAAAATATATTATCTCACCGCAGAAAATTTACTATCGGCAAAATCGAATCCGTTGCTGGAGATTTTTAATAAAAATAATATTGAAGTATTGTTATTGACTGACCGTATTGATGAATGGGTCGTCACGCATTTGCCTGCTTTTGCAGATAAACCTTTGCAATCAATTGCAAAAGGCGATTTGTCACTCGATGAATTACTGACGGAAACGCCGGAAGCTAAAAAGGACGAGGAAGTAAAAGAACAGGCGCAGCAGAAAGAATTCGATCCTTTGCTGCAAAAAATCAAGACATTGCTTGCCGACGAAGTAAAGGAAGTGCGTTTATCGCATCGCCTTATTTCATCGCCGGTGTGTCTGGTGCGTGATCAAAATGCATTAGGCCCACAGATGGAACGCCTTTTAAAGGCGGCAGGGCAGCCAGTTTCTGAAACCAAGCCCATCTTTGAGCTGAATCCCGAACATGTTATTGTGCAGAAACTTCGCGAGGAACAAAACGAAGAGCGGCTGAAGGAATGGACTTATCTGTTGTATGAGGAAGCGATGCTGGCCGAAGGCAGTTTGCCGAGTGATCCTGCTGCATTTGTACAACGCATGAATAAACTCTGGATGGAATTATTTAAGTAATCCATTCATCTTTCTGGTAAGAGCAAGAGGGGAAAAATATGTTAATTGGTGTCCCAAAAGAAATTAAGAATTTTGAATATCGTGTGGGTTTGGTTCCGGGCAGCGTTAGAGAATTAATTGCAAATGGTCATCAAGTGCTTGTTCAAAAAGGGGCAGGCGAAAAAATTGGTTTTGATGATCACTCCTATTCTCAGGCAGGTGCGCGTATTGCCGATACGGCAGAAGAAGTTTTTAAAAGCGCTGATATGATTATCAAAGTCAAAGAACCACAAGCAGCAGAATGCCGTATGCTGCGTCCAGATCAGATTATTTTTACCTATTTGCATTTGGCGCCGGATCCAGATCAGGCGAAGTTGCTGCAAGAATCAGGTTGTGTGGCCATTGCTTATGAAACGGTGACCAGTAAAAGTGGCGGTTTACCTTTGCTTGCTCCCATGAGTGAAGTCGCTGGACGCATGGCTATTCAAGCAGGTGCCACCAGTCTTGAAATTAAAAACGGCGGCAGAGGCATGCTCTTGGGCGGTGTTCCTGGCGTGGCACCAGCGAAAGTCGTTGTGATTGGCGGTGGAGTCGTGGGCACGAACTCAGTGCGTGTCGCAATGGGTATGGGTGCGCAAGTGTTTGTTATTGATAAATCCCTCGAACGCTTATATCTACTCGATCTGCAATTTGGTTCGAAAATTAATACAGTATTTTCCACCACCGATGCGATTGAAGAACATGTGCTCAGTGCCGATTTGGTCGTCGGGGCCGTGTTAATACCCGGTGCGTCTGCTCCAAAATTAGTGACTCGCAAAATGCTGTCAGGCATGCAACAGGGCGCGGTCATTGTCGACGTGTCAATTGATCAAGGCGGTTGTTTTGAAACCAGTCGGCCAACGACGCATGAAAATCCAACCTACGTCGTGGATGGTGTTGTGCACTACTGTGTGGCAAATATGCCAGGCGGTGTGCCGCGTACTTCAACCTTTGCTTTGAATAATGCAACACTGCCTTTTGTGATTGCACTGGCAAATGAAGGATATAAAAAAGCAATGCAGCGTAATCCCCATTTACTAAATGGTCTCAATATTTATCGCGGTAAAATTACTTATAAGGCTGTTGCAGAAGCGTTGCAGCAAACTTATACGCCTGCGGAACAAGCGATTGGAGTGTAATTATGCTGAAATGTTTTGCCTCAGAAGTCGGTAAGCAGTGTCCTGTTATTACCGTATTGAGCCTTGACGAATTTCCTGCTTGGAAAGCAAAGCAGTCAGACGCAACACGAAGCTGGCTTGATGCGACGCAATTTCGTGCTGAACAAAATGCAGTACGGGTTATTCCTGATCCAAGCGGCTGTATTCAAAGTGTTATTTGCTGCACCGCGAATCGAAAAAATTTGTGGAGCGTTGGCCATTTGCCTTTTGCGTTGCCGGAAGGCGTGTATCAATTCGATATAAATGATCCCCATTACCTTGCGTATGCCAATGCATGGGGATTGGGCGCGTATCAATTTACGCGTTATAAGACGCCTTTACGTGCTCCTGCGAAACTTTTTTTGCCGCAAGCAATACAGGCACAAGTCAGTAATACGGTGGAATCGATTTATCTTGTGCGCGATTTGATTAATACACCGACTGATGATATGGGGCCAACACAACTCGCTGAATCTGCGGAAAAGCTTGCCCAGCAATATGGCGCCACATTCAAGCAAGTTGTGGGTGAAGCTTTACTCAAGGAAAATTTTCCCTGTATTTATACAGTAGGCAGGGCGAGTGATGATGCACCGCGTTTGCTGGATTTGCGGTGGGGTGATCCAACGCACCCCAAGGTCACGCTGGTGGGGAAAGGTGTTTGTTTCGATACGGGTGGGCTGGATATTAAAGGCTCCGCGCACATGCTGTTAATGAAAAAAGACATGGGCGGTGCAGCACACGTATTGGGATTGGCGCGCATGATTATGCAAGCTGAGTTGCCAGTTTGTTTGCGTGTACTGATTCCGGCGGTTGAAAATGCCGTATCAGGCAATGCCTACCGACCCGGTGATATTATCAAAAGCCGTAAAGGATTAACGATTGAAATTGGTAATACGGATGCGGAAGGGCGTGTGGTACTCGCAGATGCTTTGACAGAAGCGGTGAGTGAAAAACCTGACGTGTTAATCGATATCAGCACGTTGACGGGCGCAGCGCGCGTTGCGCTGGGTACGGAATTACCGGCGGTGTTTGCCAATAATGATGCCCTCGTTAATGATGTCATCAAGCACGGTGAAGCTTGCACGGACCCGATGTGGCGATTACCTTTATTTTCCCTGTATCGTGAATATTTAAATAGCCCGATTGCAGATATTAATAATAATTCTGCCATTAGCTATGGTGGTGCAATTACGGCGGCCTTATTTCTAAAGGAATTTGTTCCAGATGATGTTCCTTGGCTGCATTTTGATATCATGGCTTGGAATATTGGCGCACGTCCGGGCAGACCTTTAGGCGGAGAAGCAATGAGCTTGCGTGCTTTGTTTGATTATTTGCAGACAAAGTTTAATTCCGTCACCAGTGGGTAACAGAGCGGATTTGTCTATTGGTAAGCCTTTAAAATTAGAAGACGGAGTAGGCCTTTATTGGTCTATTCCGTAAATTCGACCTTTGAACTAAAGCAAGCTTTGTCCAAGCAACGCTGGTTACGCGTGGTGGATTTGTTTTACCTTTATCTAAGTGGTATGGGACTTTATTTATGATTTATTGTAAACACGAACTTATGAATCATGAAGATAACGTTGCTAGATTGGAAAAAGAAGCTTTGCGACATTTCCAACACTCAACGCGATGAGCTTAGTTATACCCCATCCGACGCTTTGCGCCTTCCCCTTCAGGGGAAGGGTTCCCTCTGAAAAGGAAAGGCGCAGAGTCAGTGTCTGACTACCATCAACGTCGAAAAGTCGGTTTGTCTAATTGGTCATAGTCTCTAAAGTCAATGGGGGGTAAATCACTGCTAGCTTGAGGCATGATGGGTCTTGGTTGCCGATTACCGGGGATCGTTTGGGCTAGCTCACTTTTCGCGTTAGAGTCAATGGCGGGTGCAGCCCACAATTTGCCAAAGCCATAAAGGTCGTAAGATTCAACTAGGCTGCTAGTTTGAGGCATAGCGTCTGTTGGCTGCAGAGTTTTATTACGGCGTATCGGTTTGGTTAGCTTACTGTATTCGCTAGACTGAATTTCAAGTAAATAACTGCTAGTTTGAGGCGGGACGTCTGTTGGCTGTCTAGTCTCATGAGGGTGTATTATTGCGGCTAACTTATCATGCTCAAGTTCGATTGCAGGAAAATTACTTTCAGCCAACCACTTTTCAAAGTCATTAAGGTCAGTTGTTGGTAAATCACCACTAATCTGAGGCATAGCGTCTGTTGGCTGCGTAGTCTCATTGCCGGGTATCGCTTGGGGTGAATCGCGGTATAGCATTAATGGTGTTGGATCGATTATTTTGGGTCTTTTTGCTGCTGCTTCCCTTTCATCTGTTGACAGCAGAGTAGTCATATCCGGTGCAGGGGGTGGAGAAGATGGAGGTGTAAAGGATAAGACAGAATCGGCAAAAAACGAGGCTGGCGAGCGTTTTCTTTTGTGAGTGGAGGGGGTTGAGGTTGTCGAAGTGATTGGGGCAGAAAAATTATTGCCAGAAGTAGGAGGAATAGATCGAATAATTTGTGCCATCATGCTTATTTGCTTGGATAGTCCGGAAACAAGCGCGTTCTGCTCTTTAGAATGCATTGACCATGCCAGTTGTACTTCTATTAATCTAGCAATAAGTAATCGCTGTTGGTTAACTTCCCTTGCTAACTCTATATTTTTTTCTTCGAGTCGTTGTACACGACTGTGTAATCCTGAAATGATATGGCGTGGATCAACTGTTAGTTCGGGTGGAAGTGCTTTGTCTGCTTGCATTGGTCGCGTAGCTAGAAAGGTAACGCGGTTACCGATCACACTAATCAAGCCTCGTTTTCGCAAGGATTCTTCAATTTCGCAAGCCTGTTTTATTTGGCTTTCATTTAATATTGAATAGTTATATTCGCAAGAAAGTCCGCCGAGAAGCAAATTTTTTATAAACGTAACTTCAGAGTCAGTTAATATGTTTGAGTTTTTAGAATTTATTATCTGATAGTCGATGAGCAAAAATGTTTCTGCAGGTAGCTGAGACTGTAAAAATTTTAGTTGGTCAATGGTTAATTGCAGCATGTTATCCCCTCGTTTTTTTTTATAATTATTTTACCAATTCATAATGATTTTGCCTGCTTGTCCGGTTTTCATGGTGTCAAAAATTTTCTGGTAATCATCGATCGGAAAGGAATGCGTAATGATGGGTGATATATCCAGACCGCTTTGCAGCATAGTAATCATTTTGTACCAGGTATCATACATCTCTCTTCCATAAACTCCTTTGATGGTGATGCCTTTTAGTATCACTTCACTCCATTCAATCCCTGCATTTTTAGGCAAAAATCCTAGTAGAGCAATTTTGCCGGCGTGATTCATGTGTTTGATCATGTCATTGAATGCTTGTGCATTTCCCGACATTTCAAGGCCGACATCAAAGCCTTCTTTCATACCAAGTTGTTGCATGACATCTTTTAAAGAAGTTTTAGTGGGATCGACCACGATTGTTGCGCCGAGTTTTTCCGCCAGTTTTAAACGGTAAGGGTTAATGTCGGTAACGACAATGAATCGTGCCCCCGCTTGTTTGGCCACGGCTGCTGCCATGGCACCCACCGGGCCTGCGCCAGTAATTAATACATCTTCGCCGACGCGATCCAACGCCAGGGCCGTGTGGGTCAAATTGCCAAATGGATTGAGGATGG
>CAYUYG010000091.1:0-6793 GCA_964449125.1 uncultured Coxiellaceae bacterium
GTCCGTGCCTTCCCTGCCCCATTGACCCGGTGGTTTTAACAATGACATCGCCATGGGATTAACCACACCAATGGAAAATATTTTTTGTTCCCGCGCCCAATCCGTTAACTGATCAACTTCTTCCAGCACACCAAAAAAATTCGGTTGCGGTATAACTAAGGCAGCCACGTCTTCGCGCATCAAACTGGTCAACGCTACCATATCGATACGGCCGGTATCAGGCAGATAAGGCACATCAATCAATTGAATGTCTTGCTGGTTGACTATCGCTTTGGTTGTTTGATGATAATAAGGATGCAAACTGCGCGGCATTAAAATACTGGCTTTGCCTTTTTTGTTGGCGAGACGGACAGCCATTAAAACAGCTTCTGCTAAGGCTGAGGCGCCATCGTATAACGAAGCATTCGATACTTCGAGCGCCATCAAATTTGCCATCATGGTTTGAAATTCATAAATGAGTTGCAAGCTGCCTTGGCTTGCCTCAGCTTGATAAGGTGTATATGCCGTCATGAATTCACCACGCGTTGCGACATCCCAAACAGCCGCAGGAATATGGTGCTCGTAAGCGCCAGCACCAATAAAACATAATAGATTTCCATCCTGTTCCGCACGTTTTTGCATGAGACGTGTCAATTCCATCTCGGACATGCCCGCAGGGAGACTATCAAGCGAAGCATGACGCAATGAATCCGGAATTTCATCAAACAATGCTTCCACATTTTTGATGCCTATTGTTTGCAACATCTCCTGTATGTCTTGGTCCGTGTGTGGGATAAACGGCATACCTTCACCTCTTTCTTAGTGCAACAGCGACAATCAATCCTTAATGAGCTTCGGATGCAACGACCTTGGAATATTCATCCGCACTTAATAAAATCGTAGGATCTTTCTCAAACGGGCGCACTTTTAAAAGCCAGCCTTTACCGTATGGATCTTCATTAATGAGCTGCGGATTTTCGATAACAGCGGGATTTACTTCAATGACTTCGCCTGCAATCGGACAGTAAATATCTGCCGCAGCTTTCACGGATTCCACGACAGCACATTCTTGACCCAATAAAAAATTGGATTCTGGTTCAGGCAATTCAACATAGACCAGATCGCCTAACATCGTTTGCGCATGATCGGTAATACCCACTGTAAAAAATTCAGCGTCTTTTTTTACCCATTCATGGGTTTTAGTGTATTGCAGTTTTTGCGGTATGTTGCTCATTACGATTGATTCCTCAACGTTTAAAACATTTTTTTGCCATGCCGAACAAAGGGCGGTTTAATCATAATGGCGGGTACTTGTTTGTTACGTATTTCAACCAAACACTCCGCTTTATCACCCGTCGGCACGCGTGCTAATGCAATGCTTTTTTCAAGCGTCGGCGAATACCCGCCACTTGTCACCTCACCTTCACCATCGTCGGTAATCATAACGCGCTGATGGTTGCGGATAATGCCAGGCCCTTCCAATACTAATCCCACCAGACGTTGCTTAATACCTTCTTGCGTTTGCTTTTCTAATGCAGCGCGACCAATAAAATCACGTTCTTTAGGATCCATGGCAACTGTCCACGTCAGATTGGATTCTAATGGTGTTACGGTTTCATCCATATCCGAACCATACAAATTTAAACCGGCTTCCAAACGCAGTGTATCGCGCGCCCCTAAACCGCAGGGTAAAATGCCCGAGCTTAAAAATTTTCGCCACCAACTCTGAACTTCCAACGCAGGCAAAATAATTTCATAACCATCCTCACCGGTATAACCTGTGCGGGCAATAAATAAATTATCGACGGTCGTAAATGTAAATGGTTTTAATGCTACTATTTTTTCAACGATGTCCGCACTAAAACACTGGGATAATTTATTTTTTACCTGTGGACCTTGCACAGCAAGAATAGCAAGTTCAGGACGTTCGATTAAATCGAGCTTAAATCCCTCAGCTTGAAAACGCATCCAGGCTGCATCTTTTTCTTTCGTACCGGCATTGACGACAATGCGATAAAAATCATTGGAAATTTTGTAAACAATTAAATCATCAATGACGCCGCCTTTTTCATTCAACATACAAGTATAAAAAGCTTTGCCATCTATCAAGCGATCTACGTTGTTAGCTAATAAACGTCGGAGGTAGGAAGCAGCTTCTGTGCCTTTAATATCAATCACACCCATGTGTGATACATCGAACATGCCGGCATCTTGCCTGACTTGATGATGCTCCTGAATTTGCGAACCGTAATGGAGAGGCATGTCCCAGCCTGCGAAATCAACCATTTTGGCATTGGACTCAATATGTAAATCATAAACAGCTGTTTGCTTGCCCATATGATTTTCCTTTCAACTGATGGGTGTATTTACAGCTACCTTATGGGCTTTTATAAGCGCCGGTAGAGGGAACGCAGTATAGCCCTTTGAGTCAAAAAACAGAAGGCTTATGTAGAGCGAAAACGTCCATAAAGCCGCACAGAGACGTCATGCATCTGTCATCTTTGCGTCATTTTTGCCGTGTATTATTAAAAGCTCAAATTTTAATAAAAGATAAATATGTACACAAATTGGAGGCAATGATGCAGCATAGAGAAACGCTGAGCGTAGATGATTTTATCATGTGGAAGATACCTCAAACATTCCCCAGCCGAAAAAAGACTCGTCTTACCGAGCTTTCGAATGAAGCATTAAGTCAACCCTGGAATTTGGTCGCGCGTAAACCAGAGAAACTACTTTACCAACATCAAAACCCTGATTTTACCGTTTATCGATTTGATGATTTGCATGTTGTGACAGGAAAAATAATTGGCCAGGGATTGGGGCATCGTTGCACTTGGTACGCAATACGAAAAAAATGCCAATACACCCGTCAGCCATTGCGTGCTAAAAAGACTGAAGGAAAAAACATCTTCGGCCGATGGTTGGATCGTACGCTAAACACGAATGAAAAATTAATTGAGGAACGTATCCAGAATACCTACCAATCAAAGCAATGCGCTTGCCATCGATATGGATGGAATTAAAAAAACCTTATCATGCTGCCTTATTTAGACGCGCCCCCTTAAGGCATGTTAAGCATGCCTTAAGTGAGCCTGCCTTATCATGCAAGTTGGATATTTTCATGGAGGAAAAATTATGCCCCTCTCAGCTGCGCAAAAAGATGTTATCGCATTGACTATCGATCATTTACTGGATTTTTCAACTGAACATGAATTGTTAATGGAACAAATAGCTGTGTTGCGAGCAACCATCCTACCGAACTTCACTCGCATTATACCGAACAATGCATTTAGCCAACTTATTGCTTGCCTGATTAATCCACAACGATATTTTCAACGCCTTGAGACATTGGGTAGCCATCCAATTACGATTGCCGAAGTACAAGCCTACATTTTACGATTAATTGTTAAAAATATTTACGTAGCTGCCAAACATGCAAACGTTTCATCAAATGAAGCACTGAGTTTATATAGTGCTTACCAAGCCATTCCCGTTATCAACCGGAACCAAATTTTTATAAGTACAAAAGCAAGCTTTGATACGGGTGAAAATCCCAATCAACTGACAGTCAATCCAGAACAAATTTACACAGGAACCCTCTATTTTGAAGAGGCTAATGATAAAGTTGATGAACTTGTGATTACTCAACTTGCCTGCATTGATGTTGAAATAGAAATTGGCGAAATTGAATTCCTTCAAACTAGTCTAGTCATTGACGTCGTACCTAACTTAGAAAATGATGAAGAAGAAGATGTGTATATGTCTAGCTTGCGACGATATGCTCAATACATGGCAGAAAAAATAGCTGCTTCTTGTGCAATCCGTTTTTTATCAACACGCTTTAATTTATCAACCGAAGCCAAATTGGTGGCGCTTAATCGCAGCTATTTACTCATTATTCAAAAATTTTATTTTGATTTGCTGGTAAATAACAAACTTGATTTTCAATTTCTTACCCTATTGAGTGAAAATGAAGTTGAAAATCTGCTCGATAAAATGGTTATTCGGCTTTTAAAAAATGAATGGTGTGATATTAATTTTGCCTCGCGCTTATACGAACCACAACGTAAGGTGCTTGGAATTTATTATACTTTAATCAAGAAAAATCTCTATCTTATTGAATGCCTCAACCAGCTTAGCGCAGCTCGCTGCCAGTTCTTGATTCAACCGCCAATTGTCAAACTTATCATGCAGGAACGATTGTCGTTTGAAGAAGCGAATAGTCTACCAAAATTCTTACAGCCTTTATTGGTCAACGAGCAATACAATCATTTCTTCATGCACCATACTATTGATTGGGATGCGCTCAGCCGCATTACACCAAGACAGTGTGAATTATTACTAACACCCCTGTTTACGGAACTTCTCTTGCTGGGTAAAGTTGATATCAATCAAATTGGTGGCCTTCCAATTGATATGTTACAAATGACAGGTGAATATTTATATCTTAAAGAATGGCTAACACGAGGCAGCATTAAAGACAATTTTTTTGCCACGATGCCTTGTCTCTATATTAGTGCTTATTCTGCACGATTATATGCTGTTTCGCAGGGGAAACCATTTGTCATCAGGAATGAGCCGGATACGGCTGATATCATTAGAAATGAATTATATTATATTCCAAGTGATGGCATAACTGCGCCGCCCCCACCCTTACAAGAAGTTTTATGGGAACTTCTTGCCATGCTAAAACTGGATTTGCTCAACTTAAGAACTACCGCATCTGACACCAACAATAGAGCATTAATTAAGAAATTATTAGTTCCACTGCAATGCATCTTACTGCCGCGACAGAGAGAACCCGATTGCCAAATAGTATTTGCGCAATTGCTTGATACAGTCAGTAACGTAAGAGAACAATTAGCAATACAAAGATATACACAATCCAAACCTATTCCATCAGCAGGCAATCTTGTTTTTTTTGGCACGATGGCAACAACAAAAGAGGGGAATGACTTACAACAATTTTGCGCAAACACATTGAGATTTACGGCGTTTCTCGAGACAATCGCTGCGATAAAGGAAAATGGCGTAGCTAATAAAAGGATGTGATTTATCGCCGCTCCCTTCACTCCACTCTCTTAGAAGAGGAGCGACCCACTGAGAAAGCTGATTTACACCACTATTCGCGGCAAACCACCACGTCTACCGACCGCGTGACGGGTAAACATATTTTTAATCCAACGCAAATTATTGCTTGCACGTAAACCCAATGAACGCCATTGCATTACACCGGCTTTATTACTAGCGAACAAACGTTTAATCATATCGATGCCATTCGTTAATGCAAAATTATCCGCTTTACGCCAACGTTCGTAACGGCGCAACACAGCATAACTGAATGCATCACGTTGTGATTTTGCAGCATCGCTAATGACTTCGGCCAAACTCATCGCATCGAGCAAACCCATATTTAATCCTTGCCCGGCTAATGGGTGTACCACATGAGCAGCATCACCCATTAATGCAATACGCGGCATGACATATTGCTTGGCCGATTGTTTATAAAGTGGAAACGCATAGCGCTCACCTATTTCAAGAACCTCGCCCAAACGATTAGCAAATGCCTGGTTTAATTTCGTTTTAAACAGATCAACTGGTTCATTGCACAAATCCATCGCTGCTTGTGACGGTAACGACCAAACAATTGAGGAGAAACAAGCATCCTGTAATGGCAAAAAGGCAAGCGGTCCTGAATCCAAAAAAACCTGGCGTGCGATTTGTGCATGAGTCTGTTCTGTACGAACGGTGGTAACAATGGCTTTTTGATCGTACGCTTCGCGATTCACTGCAATACCCACTTGTTGCCGCAACCAGGAATTTGCCCCATCTGCTGCCACAGCGAGTTTAGCTGCAAAAATGGTGCCGTCCGCAGCAACCAATTCGATGCATTGCTCATGGGTGGTCACAGAGACAAGACTAACCGGTGCAATAAATTGTATTTGAGGATAATGACGTATTTGTTCGTGCAAGGCTTCTTCCATGACATTATTTTCCATCACGAAGCCTAGAAAATCTTCCCCAATATCAGCACTGTCAAAATGAATCTGGCCGCTACTTTCTGCATCCCAGACTGAAATTTTTTTGAAAGGACTAACGCGTTTTTGTTGCATGTCATCCCATATTTTCAAGCTGGCGAATAATCGTTGTGATGAAAGCGCGATCGCACTCACACGATGATGATAATTTTCTGCATCCCATGTGTTTACGGCCGGCTTTTCTTCTAAAATGGCAATTGAGAATGAAGTTTGCTGAGCGAGGGCGAGAGCAAACGCGCAACCCGTGATGCCGCCACCCACCACCATGACATCATAATGAGACATGTCGCTTATTCCTAAAATGGCAGAACAAAATCCGGCTTCACGGACAACATCCATTCACGAAAAAGAGTTTGGATAGATGTCAAAATCGTTTCATTAACGGCTTCAAAGCGCAACACCAGATAAGGTGACGTATTAGAAGCACGCAACAAACCCCAACCTTCAGCGAAGTTGACGCGCAAACCGTCAATCGTCATGATTTCCTGCGCACTGGCAAAATTGGCTTGTGCAATCAAACGCTGCATTAACGTAAATTTTTCCTGTTCCGATACCTGCACTTTTAATTCCGGTGTATTCACGCTATTTGGAATGGAAGAAAACAGCGCATCATCACCCAGTGGCTGTTCAGCCAAAATTTCCAGCATGCGCGCAGCAGCATAAAGCGCATCATCAAATGCATACCAACGATCACTAAAAATAAAATGCCCGCTCATTTCACCAGCGAGCTGCGCATTAGTTTCTGCCAATTTAGCTTTAATTAGGGAATGTCCGGT
>CAYUYG010000092.1:0-6775 GCA_964449125.1 uncultured Coxiellaceae bacterium
TTTCGTGCAGTACAGAAATGCAGGAACTCTTCGTGAGAAGTGTCTTGATTGGTGCGATGGTAGGGTCCTTATTAAGCGGACAATTGACTGATCGTTTCGGTCGCAGGCGTCTGTATCTACTTATTTCGATGCTATTCATCACAGGCACACTCATCGCTTCATTTGCAGGGCACGTATTTGGGATTTTACTGGGTCGTTTGTTCATTGGTCTGGCGATTGGCATGGGTTCGTATACCGCGCCTTTATATATCGCAGAAATTGCTCCGCTTGAAACGCGCGGCGCGCTGGTATCATTAAACCAGCTTGCCATTACGATTGGCATTTTAAGTTCGTATCTGATTAATTATGCTTTCACTAATATTGATGGATCCTGGCGCTGGATGTTTGGCATGGGGGTTATTCCGGCTATTTTATTAAGCATTGGCATGCTATTCCTACCTGAAAGTCCGCGCTGGCTAATCAAACAAAAACGCACACAGCAAGCCACCACCATTTTAAAACGTTTGCGCAATCAGCACGATGTATCACTTGAAATTAGAGACATTGAACACAGTCTGCATTTCAAACAAGCCAGCTTCAAAGAAATGTTTGCCCCGTGGATACGCCCCGTTTTATTTCTCGGTGCAATGCTGGGTTTAATTCAACAATTGAGTGGTATTAACACCATTATTTATTACGCGCCTAATATTTTTGAACTGGCCGGATTTCATGACACCCCGAGTTCAATCTTTGCAACCGTCGGCATTGGCATTGTGAATGTCTTGGCCACGGTATTCGCTATTTATTTTCTCGACAAAATTGGTAGACGTCCGCTGCTGTTAGCTGGCTTAATCGGCATGATGGTGAGCTTAGCTGGTTTGAGCGCAGCCTTTCATTACAGTGCGGACATGGATGCGTTGCGCTGGTTTGCGGTCAGTTGCACATTCACTTATATCATTTGTTTTGCCTTCAGTTTAGGCGCCATTCTCTGGCTCATCGTTTCAGAAATTTTTCCCCTGGAAGTCCGCGCAACCGCGATGGGCATGGCCGTGTTTTGCTGCTGGTTATTTAATTTAATTGTTTCTGCCAGTTTCTTGACGCTACTCAATGCTATCGGACCGAGCAGCACCTTTTTATTTTATGCCCTCATTTGCCTGTTAAGTTTTGTATTCAGTTATTATTACGTACCTGAAACCAAGGGCGTGTCGCTAGAACAAATCGAAGAAAATATTCGCCAAGGACTACCCTTGCGTTATATTGGCCAAACCGCAGAACCCGTTATTTCCTTGGTGACCACGGAGCAATTTGAGCAAGCATGAAAAAACATATTATCGCCTGGGATTTGGGTGCGACGAAATGCACAGCCGGTTTAGTCAGTTATGACCTTGCCACGCAGAACTTTGCTTGTGAAAAACAAACAACGGTGAAATTAGCGCAAACCACTTCACTTGATAATATGACTGAGCAACTTGAATTGGGGCTTGGCATTCATATGACGGATGCGGATGCCGTGTGCATCGGTGCCGCTGGACAATACAATGGCACTCACCTCGTTCTCGAAGGTGTTTATCCTTACCGCATGCCATTCGCGCAACTTGCCCAGGAACGCAAATGGCCAGTACATGCCGTTCTTCATGACTACGCACCCATCATCTGTGCTACTTTCACCAATTACATGACACAAGCTGCAAACGTGAAGTGTTTAAATGATTGTGCTATCGCGGTGCATGGTCGTCGCGTTGCTGCTGGCATCGGTACCGGGCTCGGATTAAAAGATGGCGTATTATTGGAAAGCGGCGATTTTTGGTTAGGTAGAAATGAAATTGGCCATATCGGCATTCCAACACCACCCGCCACTGACGGAGACAGTGTACGACGTCATCGTGAACTCATGCATTTCTTGCAATCGGATAATTTGCAACCGCTTACGTTTGAAAAACTTTTATCGGGACGCGGCACCGCTCGCTTATATGAGTTCTTCTACGGCCTGCCACTATCGCCAGAAGAAACGGGGGAAAAAATGCGCGCGGGCACAACACCCGAATTAAATGAAACCCTCGCTTGGTATGCGGGCTTGTTTGTCGGTACGGTACAATTAAGCTTTATGCCAGAAGGCGGCACTTGGCTCACTGGAGGCGTCACCGTTAATCACTTGGACATCTTTGATTCGGCAAGCTTTACGGCAGGCCTCCAAGCATCCCCCGCCTACCTTACTCAGCGTGCAAGCTACCCAGTGGGCATTTTATGTAATCTTCAACATGCCTTAATTGGTTGCGGCTACTATGCAGTCAAACGGCTTTTAGGCTAAACTATGCCCTCTTCATTTACAATAGTTCAATCATGAAGCATTATATTATCATAGCAAATGGCCAATTCTTGATTCGCGAAATAATCGAAGAAGCTATCCAAGACAAGATTATTCTAGCGCTTGATGGCGCAGCTGATCGTTTGGCGCGCCTCGGCATTCTACCCCACATCATTCTCGGCGATTTTGATTCTATCAATAAACAAGCGTGGGGAATTATGGAAGGGGATGAACCGCATACCGGCACACATGGCACCCACATCATACCTAGCAAAGACCAAAACTTTACTGATCTAACTAAAGGCATTCGCTATTGCGATACCCAAGCAACAGCCAGTATTACGCTCATGTGCGCGACCGGCAATCGCTTGGATCATCACGAGGGGAGCGTGCGGGCCTTACGTGCCGAATATAAAAAACACCGACCGATTTTTTTGCATACTGAACAACAAACACTGCGTTTCGCTAAAGATGAAACGATTTGTATGCGCGGTGAAATCGGTGATAAATGCGGTATCGTTGCTGCCCCTGCTGGCACATTTTCATCGACCGGCTTGGAATATGACGTCGAAAATTTCGTATTACAATTTGGCTACGCCGAAAGTACTTGTAATGCATTACGCGCGCCGCAAGCCACTGTTCGCGTTCAAGGCGAAGCTTTATTAATCATGCCGCCTGTGTTAAATACGCAGCGTGACTTTATGCGAAAAAGTGAGGCTGAACGTTTGCGCTTGCAATTAAGGGACGCCACAGCGTAAGAGACAGAAATGAGGCAACTCAGGTTAGGCTGAACTCACGGAACCCAACGGGATGCGAATTAAAACAGACTTTAGTTAGACTCCATCGTCGCGTTGCGGCATAAAATCACCACGTAGACCTTCTTCCTTCAGGGAATTGGCGCAGCAAAACAATGGCAGGCCTTCCCCTTTAAGGGAAGATAACAAAAATGACACAAGAAACCTCAACTACTCAGGTGTAAACCATGGATACTCGAAACAGATTTGATCTACTTTGCCCCATAACATTGGAATATTTTCGTTACCCCATTTGTATAATTGATAAAAATGGAATAAAAAAACATTATGAATTATCTGCGTTAATAAATTATCTTGATGGCGGAAATCGAACCGATCCACAAACAAGAGTAAAAATGGTGGCAGCTTATTATGATCTTCCCTTAAAAAAGACGATTGATGCTTTGGAAACCCAGAATAGATTGGATAAGAATCGATACGAAGAATATGACGACTACAAAGATAAATTCAATAAGTTAAGTCGGTATTTTCCCACTCTATCTACTTGTGCAGCAAAATCCTTTGCAACCGGTGGTGCAGTTTGTTTGGCTTTACTGATGCTTTTAACTTTTCAAGAGATTCTTTGCAACCGTGTTTATAAAAATGAAGTACCCGTAGGAAAAATCGTGTGCATAAGTCTGGGGTTGTCTATATTAGATTTTCTGATACGTAGAGAGAGTCGTGATAAAACCAGCCTATTTACGCTCTTTAAAAACCCCGGCAGTTTTATTCAGCACCTTCCCACCTCGCAACATATTTTAGCGCTTGACGACGAAGAGGATGATCAAGATCCCATGGTATACCGTGCTTATATGTAATTAAAAATAACAGAAGCACGAGAAAACTCCTCGCACTTCTGTTTTTTAAAATTACTCAGCGTGTTCTGCTTTAACTGGATGATCATCTTTGTCCCGGTGTTGATTTTTTATCGCCCACGCGACCAATGAACTGGCTTCGCGCGTAGTAACCGGACTGATTTTATCGTCTTTTGAATCCTTAACCTGCAAAACGACATTAATATATTTTGGCTCATGTTTATTACCTAACCATTTCTTTTGCGCCTCATCAGCTTGCATCATCGCCATGACTGAATCCATTTGAGCATTGGTTAAGGCCACTTGCTTACCTCGACGGATTATTTCATACCCAGCTAAACGTGGGCGGATATTTTCCAGCGTTTTAATATCGATCAGCATATACTGACGATTCGCCATATTACGTCCGGTAGTGATAACGTGCTTGATAACTAATTCTTGCGATTCGGCATTGTCTTTCGGTAATCCAAGATCCGCCTGAACTTTTACAACATTTCTAATGCCGGCAATCTTGAGATCATTTTCAAAAATGGTAGGGTCAAATTTGGTTTTTAATGCCCAAGCCGAGCTGACAGCAAAGAAAGCGAGAATAATAAAAAAAATACTTCTAAATCCTTTCATTAGTAAATTCCTTTTGGATAAAAAAATATTCTACAATAAAAATTGGTTTGATAAAATGTCCGCACAAGAAGCAGTCATTCTGTCATCTTGAAGAATTAAATGTTTACCTCCACCCAAAGCGCTGCGTGATCAGACGCCGCATCTTTTTCGGTTTCAATGGTTGGAATATGTGGAAACAAAGTACCTTTTGTACCACCCCAAACCCCGCGCAGTTCCACCTTGCTGAGGAGTTCGGTGGACACTGGCCTGAGTAAGATTGGCGTTTCGTAAGCCGCGTAAATGAGCCATGAGCATGGTGCTGAGGCAAAGCTGCCCGAAATATGGTGCGTGACTATGGTTGAGTAATGGATGCCAGCCGCGTGACGACTACGATACTATCATCCCCCGCGCCATTATTATCCCCGCGAACGCGGGGATCCATTCCAAACTTATCTCTATCGGTTACTTTAAAAAATTTTAGCGATATTTGGCGATCTAAAAAATCTTGCTTCTCTAATCATGAAGCATGGCTAAATGGATCCCCGCTTTCGCGGGGATGGTAGTGTTAGTCGTCGCGGAGATAATAATGGGCGCGGGGATGGTAACCGTCGCAGAAATGGTAGTCGTTGTGAGAACGATTCCTACGCCACTTCTTTTTCTGCGATGGCGGGACCCATATCAATACCACGACCAATACCGTGATACTCAAAGCCTGCATCACGAATATGTCTAGGATCGTATTGATTACGACCATCTAAAATAATATGCCGGCGCATTAGATTTTTCATAGCGGTAATATCAGGATAACAAAATGGTTTCCATTCCGTGACCAGTGCGAGTGCATCCGCTTCTTTTAATGCATCGTATTGATGTTCAGCAAAAACTAACTTGCCTTCATCCAGCCATTCTTTCGGGAACATGGCACGCGCCACTGGCATGGCCACGGGATCATACGCTTGCACACGTGCGCCACGCTTAATAGCTTGCTCAATCAATACTAGTGAAGAAGCTTCGCGCATATCATCGGTGCCGGGTTTAAATGCAAGCCCCCACACACCAAGAGTCACACCGGATAAATCGTCCCCAAAAATATTGACGATTTTTTCTGGCAGAATATGTTTTTGTTTATGATTGCGTTCTTCTACCGCATGCAAAATGAATGGATTCACATCGTAATTTTCTGACATCTTAATCAGCGCGCGGACATCTTTAGGGAAACAAGAACCGCCGTAACCGCAGCCGGGATGCAAGAAAGCACTGCCGATACGCGAATCGGAACCAATTCCGATACGGACGTTTTCAATATCCACCCCCATGCGTTCACACAAAACTGACATTTCATTCATAAATGAAATACGCGTCGCGAGCATGGCATTCGCGGCATATTTTGTCATCTCTGCATCTTTTACATTCATGAAATACAGACGTTCTGGATTACGTAAAATGGGTAAGTATAAATCTAGCATGACATTTTTTGCATTATTGGAAGCGAGACCGACGATAACACGGTCTGGGCGCATGAAATCTTCAATCGCAGCGCCTTCGCGTAAAAATTCAGGATTACTGACTACATCAAAACGAACACTCTTTTGACGGCGATTTAATTCTTCGCGAATCACTTGGCTGACTTTATCTGCCATTCCTACTGGAACCGTTGATTTATCCACCACAACGCAATAATCATTGATGTACGCACCAATGCTGCGCGCCGCTTCAAGTACATATTTAATATCAGCTGAACCATCTTTATCGCTAGGCGTGCCAACAGCAATAAAAATAACCTGCTGCTCGGCTGTGACAGCAGACAATGAGGTGACAAATTGCAAACGACCTTGCTGCATATTTGACATCACCATGGCTTCAAGGCCCGGTTCGTAAATAGGCATGATCCCCTGTGTGAGGTTATCAATTTTCTGCTGATTTATGTCCACGCAAGTAACATGATTACCTAATTCGGCAAAACAGGCACCTGTCACCAAGCCCACATAACCCGCACCAATCACTGCAATATTCAAATCACTCTCTCCTACATTGTTACTTTGGATAAGGACTTTTTGGTTTCAAAAATCATTACCCGGTCACCGCGTTTATTGGTAAATATTTGAACAGGATTTACTTTAATTTCAGCCACGATCGGACTATTTTTTTCATCATTCTGGCTGGCTAAACGTAGCGCGATGTAATCCTATTGTTTCCAGCGGCCATGTGCAATAATTTTCGGAAAATCAATAATTCGTTCCAAAGCAAATATTTGGTTCCCCAAAAGACCCGAATAATACAAT
>CAYUYG010000093.1:0-6574 GCA_964449125.1 uncultured Coxiellaceae bacterium
GTTGCGAATATAGCGTACATTATTGATTGAGAAAATTTCTGCTCGCTCATATAAACGAAATAATTTGACGAGTGAATATAAAATAAATAATTGCACTGCTAACGGTACTAGGCTTACCGCAAAACCCAAGAATTTTTCTACGGCATTGAGAGAATGCAAGATCGCATGCGTATAGTTAGAAGGAATGGGAGTAATGCGAATAACACCCACTAATAAATTTAATTCGGCAGGAGCATACACCCAACTAATCGCCAGTAAAATCGGTAAAGCTACAAATGCTATTTGAAAAAGGATACGAAAAAAACAGCTTACTTTCTTGATCTTATTCATATTGAGTCCTGTGTAATAAAGTTAATGCCCAGCACTTTATAATAATAATTATTGTGTTTCAATCATTTTATACGTTATAGCAGCAAATAATCACATACCAATCAAAAAGATTATGACGGTAGCAAGCAGGATGAGCAGGTACGCCTTGAATGAAAAAAATCAGACGATGCACTGTACTGCCTGCAAAAATACCGGCAATGATGACGCAGCCCAAGAAAAAGATTTTTAACTGACCTGCAAATTCTGCTCGAACAACCATGCTCCAGAGAAATCCTGCGCTTAAAAAAAGATTGTAGAGCCCTTGATTTGCTGCAAGCGAAGCGGAAACGCGGGCATCCTCCGCGCTTAATCTAAAAACTTTAAGACCCAAAGGTTTTTGCCAAAAAACATTTCCAATATACCAAACCACACATGTAACAATGCAACCAGAAATATGCCCACATTAATGCAGGTTGCAATCATTTTCATTCCTCTAGTACAGCAATTATTGATATGTTAACGTTACAGTTAATCATTATTGCTCACAAGGATTTGTATGAAGAAATTTCTTTTGTGTCTTGTCTGCTGCTTAACCTCCCCTATTCTTCTTGCTGAACAAGTGACCTTAAAAGTACAATTTGACAGCCAACCCAATGGTATTTTTTACAAACATTCTTTGCATCTGAACAAAACCATTCAATTTGATCCGCAACGCCATGCACAAGCCATCATCGATACCCAATCAGAATTAATTGAAGATGCGCCTGTCACCACCACGATGATAGTAAAGGGTCGTTTAACGTCAGCCAATGAGATTGCCTTGCAATTTAATTTAGTCAATTACGGATTTAATCGCAGTGCCGCCCTCATTGCTCAACCACAGTTCATTTTGAAAAATGGTCAAGCCGCTGAGCTGCAAGACGGCCTCTATAAAATTAAAGTGACGGCCACCTGGAACAAAACTGCTTAAACTTACCTCTGTCGAACATAAGCCATAATTACTGCTCTAGCAGTCAAAATGGCTTAAATCCCTTCAAAATAACTAACAATAAGCATAAATATCTCATTTTTACCGCCATAACAGTAATATAACGCCTTTTGCTTATAAAAAATCCAATAAAACTTGTATTATAGCTATTTTTACTGCTATAACAGTAATAAGAGGGCATTATGAGCATAAGCAATGAAATTGCAGAAACCGTGCGTTTCTGCCGAAAAAAAAGCGGCTTATCCCAGCAACAATTAGCTGAATTAGCAGGGGTGGGTAAAACCGTTGTGTTTGATATTGAAAAAGGCAAAACCACTGTCCAGTTAAATACCCTATTAAAAGTACTGGATGTCTTGAATATCCAGTTAACGATTGCCACACCGTTTACAACAGGAGCATAAAGCATGAAAGAAGCACGTGTGCTCGTGAATGGCGTGCTCGCTGGTTTTCTTGAACAGCGGGATGATGGGACGTATCGTTTTTATTATGAAGCAGGTTATACAAGCTTGCCTGTTTCACTCACGATGCCCATTAAAAATAACGAATATGTCTTTGCACAATTCCCACCATTTTTTGAGGGACTTTTGCCTGAAGGAATAATGTTAGAAGCTTTATTACGAAAATATAAATTAGATAAGCAAGATTACTTTGGGCAATTACTCAAGGTGGGTGGTGACGTGGTTGGTGCAGTAACGATTGAGGAAATAAAATGAAACGTTGTCCAATCACTTATGAAATTATCAGTGATGCTGAAACTTATTCGCAGCGCGGACTACGTTTATTATCGCCGCAACTTGAGCAACTACAACCCCTTGAATTTAGCGCTGCCGAACAACGCCGAGAAGCCATTGCGCGTGCGGGGAAAATGTCGATCCAAGGTGTACAGACTAAACTGAGCGCACAATTAAAAGTTAAAGAAGGCCATTTTGAATTAGTTGAACAATACGGTCATTATATCTTAAAACCACAAAGTACAGACTATCCGGAATTACCTGAAAATGAAGCCTTGACGATGACCTTAGCCACCAGCATCAATCTCGAAGTACCGGTGCATGGTCTTGTACATTCAAAAGATAATACACTGACTTATTTTGTAAAACGTTTTGACCGGGCTGGACATAATAAAAAATTTCCGCTGGAAGATTTTGCGCAATTATTAAATTTAAGTCGTGACACCAAATATCAAAGTTCCATGGAAAAAGTAGCTAAGGTCATTAATAATTTCTGTACGTTTCCAAAAATTGAAGCAGCTAAATTATTAAAAATAACCTTATTCAATTTCCTAACTGGCAATGAAGATATGCATTTAAAAAATTTCTCGCTGATTACACGCGATAATATTATTACTTTATCACCAGCATATGATCTACTTAACACGAGTATCGCTCTCGGTGAGGCAGAGGAAGAAACCGCACTGCTATTAAATGGTAAAAAAAGTAATTTTAAACAGCGTGACTTTCTCGATTATTACGCCTTACAGCAATTAAAATTAAATGAAAAAGTTATCCATACCATCATCCAGGATATTAAAGCCGCGTTGCCGGGTTGGCATGAACTCATTGGATATAGCTTCCTTTCTCCCTTCATGCAGGAAAAATACCGGCAATTATTAGACACACGGTGCAAGCGCCTCGGCATCTAATTTGTCAGCGGATGGAGAAAAATGTTACAGTCTTGAATTGGCGGTGATAGAAGTAACTAACAGGGAGGTTATCATGTTATCAATGCGTTTTCATGACTTGCATTTGCCTGCGTTTGGCAAAAACTGGAAATGGTTTTTATTATGGGGTATCGGTTTAATCATTTTAGGTTTGTTATCGATTAGCGAGTCGGCATTCGCTACGCTTATTTCCGTTGTTATCTTTGGGTATCTCATTTTTTTTAGCGGCGCTATCGTATTAATCGATACCATCACTTTTTGGCGAGGCCGTTGGCGTGGTTTTCTGCTACATTTAGTCGTAGCGCTTCTCTATCTCACCATTGGTTTTATACTGATAATGAATCCAGTTGAAGGCTCCGTTTCTCTGACATTATTACTGGGGCTTTTTTATCTGGTTATTGGGGTATTCCGCATTGGCATGTCAACGTCAGCCCGCTTGCCGAACTGGGGCTGGAGCTTATTTAACGGTATCGTTACCGTCATTCTAGGCATGTTGATTTTATCGAGCTGGCCCGCGTCCAGTCTCTTTATTATCGGTTTATTCATCGGTATTGATTTAGTGTTTTTAGGCGTGAGCTATATCATGTATGCATTAGCAGCGCAAAAAATTGCTAAAATATAAACGTTCCAAGCATAAAAAAAGGGAGGGCATGGCTCTCCCTTTTTCGTTGGTCAACGCTTAGTAAGGTTTAACAATCACTTTGGTACCAATCGTAGCGAAATTAAATCGCACCCATTCTGCATCACTCACCGTCAAACGCACGCATCCGTGGCTCGCGTTACCGTCAACGACATTGTACGATCCATGCAAGCCCTGATTGCCATTAAAGAACATGCAATACGGCATTGGGGCGCCGCCGCGGGGTAAAGGATAGATACTGGACTTGCAGCTAAAATTGCCCAGTGACTGTATCTGGAAGCTTCCTACTCGCGTACGACAAGCACGTTTGATATCGGGACAATAGCTTGAACCCGCTGTTGCCAAACCACCGCGCACCAAATTACCGTCTGGACTATACGCACCCCAAGCGTGAACACTTGGATCGATCACGATGACCTTCTGACCGGGTGCTGGAATAGAGGAAGGCATTCGAGATGCATAATTGGGCGAGGTTGTTAGAACCTCTTCTTCCGTGGCTTGAGCGTGGCTTTGTGGCATTTGTTGATTAACAGAATACTGAGAACAAGAGCTGAGTAGAAAGGAAACTGCACAAAAAGTAGCTACATGGACTCCTCGCATGACGCACTCCTTTTTTTCTTTTTTTATATGTCCATTTTAACCTAAAAAGCACAGTTTGCCGAAAATTGGCTATTATCGAATGATTTTATACGGAAAATCTGTTTGATTATGGATCGGCTCTGCACATAAATTGCCTGCGATTGCTGTTCAAATTTTGCCAATCACATGGGAATTCATTACTCGCTTTTTAAAAAGCGAGCCTTCAGACGCAGGCATTGCTTGCAAGTAAAGGGAACCAACTGTATCCGACAATAAACAGATCCGTGATTTTCAACCTAATAATTCTTATTGAAATAAATGTATTAAGCATTATAATGCCACTCGTTTATCTCCTCGCCGCTTTACCCCTACCATTCCAATCCGCATTCTATAAAAATCCCCTCACCCCAAATCCGTGTTCTTATAAAAAGAAGAGGCGTATGCAAACTTATTTATTATCGTTAGGAAAAGCGTATTTTCGCAGCTATCAAGGACTGTCACCCGCTTGCTGGATGGGTATTTTTGTTAGCCTGATTGAATCCACCCTGGCAGGCACGTTTTATTTTTTGTCTGTGTATTTTGTTAATGAATTACGTTTTAGTGTCACGCAAGCAGGCGTGATTATTTCTTGTTATGGCCTAGGTGCCATTATTGGTGGGGTGGTAAGTGGTAAATTATCCGATCGCTTTTCAGCAGCAATCGTTTCTGCCGGCAGTCTGTTTATTCAAGGAATCATTTATTTAGCTTTTACCCAATTAACTTCCTTACTATTTTTGTCGATCAATATTTTCTTATTGGGTGCAGCAACCTATGGCTTCATTACTTCCAATCATGTATGGGTGTTAAGCTTGTGTGGTCACCGTGAAGAGCAAAAATTAAAAGCACTTAATTTACTTTCAACCGCTTCTAATTTAGGACTGGGTGTTTCAGCGCTTTTAATCAGTGTTTTTTCAAGTTATGGTTTTCAGCATTTATTTTTAATCATTGGCATCTTATTTCTTTCTTTATCGTGTTGGTTATTGTCTGTTGATAAAACCTCCTCGTTTGTCAAACCCTTGCCGTCTAATTCATCCCCTGCATCCAGCTCACCGCATCAATGGCTCATTGTTTTGACTCTGATGTGCGTATTTTTTATCGGCGCAATCGTCTCACAACTTAGCTCTACCTACGCTATTTACGTGCAATCAGCTTTTCCAAGTTTGGGCATGAATGCCATTAGCTTACTCTTTGCCGTTAATTCATTTTTAGTTGTGTTTTTTGCCACACCCTTAGGTGATTATTTTGGTCAATACAATAAAGTCTTGATGACTGGCATCGGTGGTTTCTGTATTGGTTTTGGCATGTTGATGTTGACATTTTCTTATACTTTTAGCCTTGCCATACTGGCCTGTGTCATCTACACATTGGGGGAAATTATTTTCTTTTGTGTTGTTCAATTTATTTGCTACCAAAAAGGCGCGGACAATAAAAAAGGCGAAAGCCTGGGATTGTATCGCATGGTTTACGCAGCTAGCCGCGTAGTAGGACCAACTACTGGCGGCGCAATTTATAACCACTTTGGCGGCAATATGGTCTGGTATGTGAGTGGTGTCCTGGGTTGCTTATGCTTGTTATTCTGTTTTAAATTTCAAAGACTTGATTAGCTAATGACAAAAAAGCTCACATAAATTTTTATACGTTGACCTAAAAAATGATATTTTTATTGAAAATATTATGGAAAACCATGAAAAATGGGGAGAAAACACTGAACAGATGAGATTAAAATGTTTAGAGACGACCTCCCTGGACTGTCAGACATTCGAGAAGTGTTAAAAGCAAGGCTTGCTCTTGACGTCATTCGTCAACAAATTACTGACAACTCTTCTTTATCAGAAAAATTCGTACGTTTTTTAAGTCATGATGAAAATGCCATCAATCAAATTAACCACCCCTTATCCGAAAACACCATTGAGAAAATTTTAGATCTTGTCGCAGAAGTGAACACACGCATAGCCAAGCCCCCTGAGTCGCTATTTTCCTTAGAGGATTATCTGAACTATTATACGCAGTGCATTCAACAGGCACGTGTACGTCTTGTCCAATTTCATACTCAAAAAAATAAATTGGTAAAACTGAATTTGTATTTATTGGCGTTGGAATTAAATTTAACCAATTTCAATTACTATCAACAAAGAGGAAATAAAACTCTTCACGCCAGTGACCCCGATACCGAATATGAAATTCAATATTTAAATTCGCCAGAAGAACTTGAAGCCATTCTCGATAAGGTAACGGAAATTTCCAGAGTCGTTGTTACGGCAGGCAACCCATACGGTCATACCCTATTGAGTCTTGGCGAAGCGGGCTATATCCATATCTTTCATCATTACGATTATCCACAGTATATCCCTAAAGAAAA
>CAYUYG010000094.1:0-6563 GCA_964449125.1 uncultured Coxiellaceae bacterium
GTAAGCGATAGCGTGTGAATGATGTTTTGGCGCATGGTCAATAATCAATTATAATGTTTGATCTTAATTTAACATAGCAAAGCATTTTGTCAAATCATTATGCAAAATTTAGCGCAGCAAATTAAACAATGGGGCCAGGAGCTGGGATTTCAGCAAGTTGGCATTACTGACACGGATCTTGCTCGCTACGAACCACGCTTTCTTGATTGGCTTGCCGCCGGTTTCCACGGTGACATGACGTACATGGCCAAACATGGCACGAGGCGCAGCCGGCCAGCCGAATTACTACCTGAGACGATTCGAATTATTTCTGCACGCATGGATTATTTTCCACCCGGCAATGATGCACCACGCGTGTTGAAAGATGATCACAAAGCGTATATCTCACGCTATGCACTGGGACGTGATTATCATCGCTTAATGCGCAAGCGCCTAGAGGCACTCGCCCAGAAAATCAGTGCCAGCGCGCACCCTATGGGATATCGCGCATTTTGTGATAGCGCACCGGTGCTTGAAAAAGCCATTGCTGAAAAAGCAGGCCTTGGCTGGATTGGCAAACACACCAATGTCATTAACAGCAAAGCAGGCTCTTGGTTTTTTCTCGGTGAAATCTATACAACGCTGCCCTTGCCTGTCGATGCACCCATGGAAAAATCGCATTGTGGGTCATGCACAGCTTGCATGACAGCCTGCCCGACACAAGCCATCGTTGGTCCGTATCAATTGGATGCACGACGTTGTATTTCTTATTTAACGATTGAATTACACGGGACAATTCCTGAAGAATTTCGCAGTATGATCGGTAATCGCATTTATGGCTGTGATGATTGTCAATTAGTTTGCCCCTGGAATAAATTTGCAAAATACACGACAGAAAAAGATTTTTATGCGCGCGAAGATTTTGCCGCACCTGAATTACTCGAGCTTTTTTCTTGGGATGAAAAAACATTTTTACGTAAAACCGAAGGCTCAGCGATACGTCGCATCGGCCATGAAAGCTGGTTGCGCAATATTGCTATTGCATTAGGCAATGCTGTTTATGATGAGAATATTGTGCAGGCGTTACAAGCGCGCTTGCCGCAAGTCTCTGCCTTAGTGCAAGAACATATTGAATGGGCACTGAAACAACAACTGGGCACGAAGCCTGCGCTATTGGGTCCGTAGCAGTTCAAATTTGATACACGATCAAAACAGGGCCGTAATTTTTAAATTGTTATGCAAACCTCTAGCTTAAGTCTGCTATTTCCTTTAATAAAATCCTAAGCTCATACCAGTAAGATTTGGACTAATATTATAAATAAACTCAGAGGGTGGTAATAATGCGATCAAGTCAGACTCATGATAGTGCCTCGTATGATGATTTAATTTTTAACGGACGCGAGGATTTGCGTAAAGGCAACTTTGTGGAGGCCGAGGCCGCTTTTACCAAAGCTAAAGACAAAGAACCTACTAACGCCGAGCCTTACCAGTTGTGTGCTCGCGCTTATGAACGATTAAAAAAATTAAGAGAAGCAAAAATTGATTTTAGGACCGCTATCGAACTGGACCCTGGCAACGCAACTTTATATGCCGAACGCGGGCGTTTTTATCACCAATTAGGCAAAATCGATAAAGCAATAACTGATTATACTAAAGCAATTACACAAGACCCACACAACGCAGTTTATTACATAAAGCGCGCACACCTTTATCAAAAGCTTGGCGAGAACCGAAAAGCGCTTGCTGATTATACTAAAGCGATCACACAAGACAGACAAAACCCAGTTTATTACATAGAACGAGCACGCTTTTATCAAAAATTTAAGGAGTTCAGCAAAGCGCGCGCTGATTTTGATAAAGCCATAGCGCTCGACCCACACAACGCTACTGGTTACATAGAACGAGCACGCTTTTATCAAAAATTTAACGAGAACCAAAAAGCGTGCGCTGATTTTAATACAGCCATAAAACTCGAACCTAATCAGCCAGCTTGGTATATGGAACTTGGATGCCTGTATAGGATAAACATCATTCGGGATAAAGAATATAATTTACAACCCGCCTTTTTCAATCTTGATAAGGCAAAAGAATTACAACCAAGCCTGAGGGATGATGCAAGGTGGAATCTAGAATATGGACTCATATACTACGTCATAAATGACTTTGATAATGCAATTGCTTATCTATCTAGAAGCATTATGCTAGAACCCACGTGCATCAAAGCTTATTTTAAGCGGGGAAAATGTTTTTTACAGACGGACCAACTGGAGAAAGCCCGAGCAGATTTTAGCATTATTATCGCACTAGATCCCGCACATACAGAAGCCTACTTCGAACGAGGAATGTGCTTTTTAATGACAGGGCAACTGGATGAAGCTCGCGCAGATTTTGACACTGTTATAAGGCTTAACCCCAAGTTTAAAAATATTTACTCAGGGTATGCCGGTGTTTTTTTAAAAGATGACCAAACGAATCTTTGCAACAAAATATATTATTTAGTTAAAGCCATCAATGCAGGAGATTTCACTTTTCAAGAGCATTTAATTGTTTTGCTTCGTCAGTATTCCAAAGCTCACCTTTTAAAGGAAATTAGAGAATTAGAACCCGCACAACAAATCTTTTTATTAAAAGAAGTGGTAAACGAGACCTCCGTCCTAGGACAAAAATTTCGGACAACCGAAGGAATGATTGAAGGAGCAACCCAATGCTCCTTGACAAGAGGTAGCTTAGGCGAAGCTCTTTCCCTGCTAATAAGATTAGAAAATCAAACCCCAGAAATGCGAGAAAAGGTTAAGGTAAGAAGGATAGCTAGATTACTTGCTCAAGGCACCTATCCAAAAGATAAAAGTGATAAAAATCCATTTAAATTTTTTAGTCTCCCTTGTGAAGTGGGTGCATTAATTGCTTCGATGACTGCAGATGAAACAATGCTTCCCCCAGCAACAGCTTATCAAGTTGCTCGCGGAAACTTTGCAAGACCTCCTGTTCCGGAAAAAAACAATCAAGAAAAATCAACCCGCTTCTCTTTACCAAGAAGGAAAAAATAATAAAAGGTGCTTATTGATTAGTCATTGAATAAATTATTTTAAATCCCATTTTGAATTTAGGCTCAAAATGGGATTAATCTGAAATATCTACGTTGCAACATTCATTAATTAATTATGTTACTGCCTTTACAAATCAGTTATTTCGCTATCAGCTTCAATCCAAGAATGGACACAATCAAAAGCAGCAATAACAAAATGCGTGCCGTTGAAGAAGGATCCTTAAAAAACACAATACCAATAATGGCCGTACCAAATGCACCAATGCCAGTCCACACCGCATACGCGGTACCCAACGGAATAGTAGAAATGGATTTACTTAAAAAATAAAAGCTCAAAATCGCACACAGCAAAAAACCAGCGGTATAAATATGCTGGGTAAAATTATTTGATAATTTCATGCACGTGGTAAAACCAATTTCAAACATCCCTGCCAACGTCAGTGCTAACCAACTCGTCATTGTGGCTCCCTGCATTTTAAAAAGTGTTCGCGATAATAACGCAACTCGCCAATCGAATCACGAATATCATCTAATGCGAGATGACGCGATTCTTTTTGCACGCCACCATAAATTTGCGGCGCCCAGCGCAAGGCAAGCTCTTTCAACGTCGTGACGTCGATCATGCGATAATGAAAAAACTTTTCCAACTCAGGCATGTATCGGGTCAGAAAGCGTCTATCCTGCCAAATGCTGTTACCGCACATGGGTGATTTTGCATCGGCGACATGCTGGCGCAAAAAAGCAAGCGTGGCCGCCTCCGCTTCTTGCTCACTGATAGTGCTTTCCTGAACGCGCGACACCAATCCTGATTGATTATGTTGATGTGTGTTCCACTCATCCATCCCTTGCAATAACTCATTTGATTGATGAATAGCAAATACAGGCCCCTCAGCAATGACGTTCAAATTCGAGTCAGTAACAATGGTCGCCATTTCAATAATACGATCATGCTCAGGATTGAGACCGGTCATTTCCAGATCAATCCAAATCAGATTAGAGGGATTTGATGACATGCAATATGTTTTCCTTGCTTGGAGGATAAATATAAATATGATAGCCCATATAATTATTATAAAAAATTATTTCCATCTATTTCTTTCCATTAAGTAATTTTAGAGGACAAAAAATATGCAAAGCCGGTCTCGAGATTCGCTAAATGCGGGTGATGATGCGTTCGGAAAAAATAATTTTGAGGAAGCGATTGGTTGGTACAGCGAAGCACTTAGTATATCAGCTTCTGAGGAAGAAAAAGTACACTGTGAATTTTATACGCGTATTTCCCAATTTCATTTGGATATTTCAAATAATCCCCAACAAGCGGAAACCTTATTGGAAGCAGCCGTCGCTGATTTACATAATTTGCAAACTCAATATTACAAAATTCCTGGCAAAGCCACTTATTTATTGGCTGAAAGCCAATACCAACTCGCCTTTGCTATTGCTGATAGATTCACAGATTTTAAGGATATGCTTTATAACGTAAAACTTTTACAACATGCTCTCATTTTACTAATGGATTGTAAGAAACTTTATACAGAATCTTCAGATATTGATTATGTAAATACACTAAAAAATAAAATCCACGTTACTATTGGCGAGCTTTATCTACAACATACCGATTATCATCTCGAACAAGCACGAGGTCAGAATAGAAAATCCCGTTTAAAACAAGTGAACCGAGCTGATAAGACATTTAATAAAGCAGAATATCATCTTGCAAAAGGTGATTTTTCAGCAGAGCGCGCATTGAAACAACTTAAAACTCTAAAAATGCTAGCGGAGGCGGACACAGCACGTCTTCCGCAAAGAAAAGCTGACATGCAAGATTTTATACGTACGTATCGTTTACACAAACGCCATAACTGGCAGCTGGTTCAAGAATTACAAAAATACATTGAGTATTCAGGTTTTAAGGAAGAACCTCGCCAACGCAAGCGCAAACACAACTCCGTCACGGTTCCGATTGCGAGCGAACAAAAATCTAACTCACGTAAAAAAACTCGAACTGAGCTCAGTGTTAAAAATACTAAAGAAAAGCAAAAAGAAAAAGAAGCCGTTAAAGTGAATGATCTGCCACAACAGACCTTATCACCAATTAAAGACAATGCGAGCAACCGATTAACAACAACGACGACAACGACAACCATTTCTAGCATGGCTAACGCGAAACTTTTCGCACCCAAAATGCGCTGGAAAACCCCGGATTTAAGATTCCAAACTACCCCAGCACCTTTGGTTGCATCCCCAACTGCTGCAGTCCCTTTAAATACAAGGCCATCGGTTGTTGCTTCATCACCTTCCGCAAGGCCAGTCACTACCGCGCCATCCTCTGTTCCAGCGCCTCAACCTTTCCAATTAAACACTTCATCTCGCCCGAATGACACTGCACGCAATTATTTGCCACAGGCTCACACACACCAACCGACTTCACTCTGGAATCCAGCGCCCTCACGGACTAGGACAGGCGCCAGTTTATTCAAACATAAATTGCAAACTCATTTAAAAAGTGGACCGTTCGTGACACACGTGATTTACAGCGATATACTGAATGGAATTGCTGATTTTCATCAACAACACTGTGGCAACCTTCAACCTAAGCACTACGACATTGTTGCGGCGCGTTTATTTTTATATGAAAAAGCGAATCACCTTAATAGTGGGACGAGATTACTTGAATATGAGCGGGGATTTTTAAAAGAATTTAGTGCAGCGCATCCTGGTGAATGTACTTTCATTAATGATCAAGCACGTGATTTCCGTTACGCGCAAGAGCACCTCGAATTGGGTGATGAGGGATTTTTTTGGAAAGCCATTGGTAGCTATTTGGCGCGTACCAATTCCACCTTTCATGGCGAAGACACTCAAAAACTCTATGCTGATTTACTGGCTCACCTGGAGCAAAATGTGTTTACTCTAAATCAAGCGTCCCGTCCGTTTTTTGGCTAGAAAACCTGAAGCAGCTGGTATAAACCGGCTGCTTCAGGTAACATCGCTCACCCACTATCAGGGTGACCATCATGCTGACTTTAGAAATCGCCGTTGCGGCTTATATTGCCTATTTATTTGGCTCATTTTCCAGCGCCATTATTGTTTGCAAATTAATGGGACTACCTGATCCACGTACTCAGGGCTCAAAAAATCCGGGGGCAACGAATGTGCTCCGTATCGGCGGGAAAAAAGCCGCGGCGATTACCTTGCTCGGCGATGTACTAAAAGGGGTGATACCCGTACTCGCAGCAAAATGGTATGGACTGAATGAACTAGGTCTATCGCTGGTTGCCATGGGTGCTTTCCTTGGGCATTTATTTCCTATTTTCTTTCGTTTTGAAGGCGGTAAAGGTGTCGCCACCGCTATCGGTTGCTTATTGGCCTTATCCTGGCCAACTGGGCTTTGCTGGATGGCAACCTGGTTTGTCGTTGCACTCGTGTTTCGTTACTCATCACTGGCTTCGCTGACAGCTTCCTTGTTGGCCCCACTCTATATATGGTTATTAACAAACAGCCTCACTTACACGATTACGATTGGCATTATGTCAGT
>CAYUYG010000095.1:0-6543 GCA_964449125.1 uncultured Coxiellaceae bacterium
CTAGACGAAATTCTGCGGCTTTTAAAAAAATTCGCCCATGATTATGCTAACTTGCCTATGCTGTCGCGTACCCACGGTCAAGCTGCCACTCCAACGACTGTCGGTAAAGAAATCGCAAACGTCATTGCTCGTTTGCAACGACAAGTCACACAATTAAGCGATATTATTATCCTCGGCAAACTGAATGGCGCCTCCGGTAATTATAACGCCTTAAAAATTGCTTACCCGGAAGTGGACTGGCAAAACATCAGCAAAAATTTTGTCTCTAAATTGAGTTTATCATGGAATCCCTACACCACGCAGATTGAGCCGCATGATTCCATGGCTGAATTATTTGCCGTACTAATACGCATTAATACCATCCTGATTGATTTTAATCGCGATGTTTGGGCTTATATCGCCATTAATTATTTCAAACAAAAATCTTTTTCCAATGAAGTAGGCTCATCGACCATGCCGCACAAAGTCAATCCCATTGATTTTGAAAATTCGGAAGGCAATCTGGGTATCGCCAATGCCTTGTTTGAGCACATGGTAACCAAACTGCCTATCTCACGCTGGCAACGTGATTTGTCTGACTCAACAGTCCTGCGCAATATTGGCGTCGCCATTGGCCATTCCCTACTTGCGTATCAGGCTGCTTGCAAGGGCATACAAAAACTTGAACCAAATACTGCGGTGATAACAGCTGATTTAGACGCACATTGGGAAGTATTGGGTGAAGCCGTGCAAACCGTCATGCGCCGTTTTAATATCGAACAGCCTTATGAAAAATTAAAAGCTTTCACGCGCGGCAAACGCATCGACAAAAATGCATTACAGGAATTTATCGCAGGGCTGGATTTACCACAAGAAGCCAAATTGCAGCTGCTTGATCTCACGCCTGCCGATTACACTGGCTATGCTGAGGAATTAGCAAAGCGTATTTAGGACTTAACATTATCGCTTCGCGCGACATGTTGCGCTAGCGACTTAAGGAGAGTCTCGCTTCTCTCCTTAAGCAACCCACAAGGATGGTTTATGTCGTTTTATCTTAAATTTAGGGAAAAATTATATAATTGGCTCACGTATGATCCCCCTGCCGTGGGCATGATGCCGTATGATTTCAATCGACTGAAACATGAAATTCGCCCGGGTGATGTCTTACTCATCGAAGGCCGCAGCCGCATCAGTAGCATCATTCGCACCATCACCCAAAGCCCGTGGACACATGCCGCACTTTATATTGGGCGCCTCATCGATTTTGAAGATGAGGAAATTAAAGATTTGATTCGCAAACATCTCGGTGAAGCGAAAGACAATACCCGCTTGATCATCGAAGATTTAATTGATAAAGGCACCACCGTTGCCCCCATTACTACTTACCGTGACCATCATATTCGTATTTGTCGGCCGATTGGTATTACACCAACTGATTTGCATCTGGTAATCAGTTATGCCGTCAAGGCATTAGGACAACCTTATAACGTCAGACACATGGTCGACCTTGCACGTTTTTTACTACCTTGGTCAGTTCTACCAAGACGCTGGGGATCGTCCTTATTTCTCACTTCTACCGGACAACCAGCAAGCGGCATTTGTTCATCGCTGATTGCTGAAGCATTTGCTTCCGTACAATTCCCCATTCTGCCTTTCGTCATGCCGCATAAAGAAGAAGGATTGGAAGTTTTCTTGCGCAACCCGCATTTGTATACTCCCAAGGATTTTGATTATTCACCGTATTTCGACATCATTAAATATCCTTTATTTAATCCAGATGAACCGCTGCCTTATTATCGACGTCTACCCTGGACACGTAGCGGCATGATTCATCAAGATCATGGTGTATTAACAGGGCCTGATATACCCAGAAAACGTTCAAAAATCTTTGGTAAGCAGGAAGAAAAAAAAGATGAACCGCTAGATAATAATGAACCGCCAACCAATCAGGATTGACATGATAGCATTACTTCCTGAGGGTGACGTGATGGACCGCCTTGCTCGTTATCTATCCGAGCAGAATAAACTTAAGCCAGAAAATCATATAGTTAGCTAAAATATTGAAAACTCTTAATCAATTTTGACAAGTGCACGTTTATACTTAAGAGATAATAACAAAACGAGGCAAAATCATGGAAGTCCGGAGTAATCCTACAACTTCACTTGATTTAAAAATTCAAGAGATGAGAAATGGTTTGAGCTCTCTTGCTCAACCAACCGGCCTTATAGGTAGTCTTTTTCAAAGACGAACTACGGATCAATTACTTGCTGCAGAACTCAGTACAAAACTTGCCTTTCAACCTTTCATGGATAGAGATGAACTCATTAAAGCATTATTTCTGCTGGAATCTCTTCAGTTTAGTCAGGACAATCAAACCTTAGGCGAGCGCCTTGAAAAAGAACATATGCCCGTTTTGCCCGCACTGACTCGTTATGAATTAGAAAAACTAAAAAATGAATTAGTAGAGGCGAAATTACTTCCTCTCGACAATAAATTAACTCTGGATAGTAAGTTAAATGATTTGTTAATTAACATTCACACAACTCTTCTCAGTTGGTATGAATTAACACTTTTCAAAGGCTACGATAAAACTGGAGACTATGCCAGCTCTGTTACTCATTACACTCCTGAGACACTCATAGAAAATCAAGTTAACCAAGAATTCATTAAATACACCCAACAAGTTACTCCAACTACCAGCTCACCCGTAGTGGGGGATAGTATTAGAAAAAACGTGACCATTGAAAATCACTACCTCCATCTTCCTGAGCATGAAAAAAAACCCACTTCAAACGAAGGCTCTCCAGAACAAACCTTAGTGACTGAAGAGCTGGGAGAACTTAAAAAACCAGCACCTGAATTAGGAGAAGACTATCCGGGCTATCGCAGCGATTATCCACATATTTTAGCTGCCATTGAAGAATTTACCGGTGATGCAATTGAAGATCTAAATTCACGAGCAAATAAGCTCTATAATTTTGGTGGCCAACAAATCTTTGCTTCTTTAGGCATTGAATTTAGAAATAGCACGCTTAGTGCAAGTGATAAGGACTGCGTATACGACGTGCAAAGAAACGTTGGGCATATTGATTGGTTCAAAGACACAGAGGGCAATATTAAAGCCACTGTTAAAATTCAAATTAATAGCATCATGGAAACTTCTAGTGGCAAAAGCTATGCAATGGGATCAGATGGTTTAACGCTCGCTGAAATCAATGATCGTCAGCTAGAAAGTGTTCAAGAAAAAGCAAAATCACAAAATGCTCGCAATACGTACTCCAATATGTTGCCAATTGGTGTAATAGAAGCAGAAGTGACCTTAAAGCATGGCAGAGATGGTCACTATATGGAATTTACGGATTTAAGTATTAGATATAACACACCCGATCTTATCTCTAAGCATGACCCCAAATTAAGCGTGAAACACGATCAAGAAAAGAGCAACTTTCGTCCGGGATAATCGGCTTATAAAAAGGATTTTTTTCCTCTTTCTCATTCTCTCGTATACACACTACCACTATTTCAGTAGCTGGCACAGCCTGTTGCAAATAATAACGTCTAGGAAAAAAGTCAATTTGTAATTTTTTATCTTTTTGTTTTATGTCATCTAATGACAACATAACTTTATAACAAGCCTTGGCACGGGTGTTCGTAAATAACGAGTTTTTTGAGCGATAAAAATACCGTGGCACATGATTGCTATTTGTCAAACACCAACTTTGCAATCTACCTAACTGCAAGGTTTCATAAACAGGCACATAAAATGCAACTTTTGCATTCGGATGATGACGTAATTCCTCGTCAAATAATAACGAATCAATCATATAGCACCATTGTGTATTAACGGTGCGGTAAGTTAACAAAGCTTTGAACCGAATTTTTTGTAGAATTATTTGCTTAATTTCAGTTGGTAATTCCCGCGCAAAAAAAGTAACTTCTTTTCTCTGCATACAATCCCCTCCAGCCCGCATTTCTTCTGTGATATAGTAAATAAAACACACCCTGGAGAAAATGTCATGCGTCATTGGCCTCTATTTATCGCTACCGGCTTGTTTCTACCTTCGCTTTGCTTTGCTATTTTTTGTCCCACTAATTTCAGACAAATCGAAATTGGCTATACAATGAATCAAGTATTGGAACAATGCGGCAACCCTGAGAAACAGGAAGAAACTAAAAAAGCCAATGAAAATGTCCCGCAAGAATGGACTTATTACGCACCACAAAATTACACCACCACCGGTCCAACCATCCAGCCTCAGGGATCCATTAAAAATCAAATTGCGTTCGATAGTGAAGGACGAGTCATTAATATTACCACCAATGGTTTTGGTATTGGTGTCGTACCCATGTGCGGCATCAATATTCAACTCGGCATGACACGCGACCAAATTAAATCAGCTTGCGGCAGCCCTGTCTTTTCCGCCAAACAAGAAGTACCGACCGACGGCACTGCCCCGCCCTCAGATATCACGGTTAACGTTTTTACCTACAATACCTCACCACCAACCAAATTAATTTTTGAAAACGGCAAACTCGTTGAGAAAAAATAGCGTTTGTTTATCAGAAAAACAAACCAGCGGGACGCTGCTCGTTCTGGAGTATTAGCCAATTTTAACGTAGTATTGATTTAGCTCTAAATCCATAGGAAGAAAAAATGAATGGTCGAGAAGAGACACCCGAACAATCTTATGAACCCCTCACCCTGAAAGAAGCCAGTCGAAGTCTAGATCAATTACAAGAAATTATTGCCGCAGGACAAGTTGATCAACTGCAGGAATTTTTACACCATCACCGAAATCGCGCAGCCATTCTCTTCAGTCAAAATATCGAGCTCGAGGTTTTTCTCCTGCAATTAGAAACATTTGGTTTATTAGATAACGTTCATAAATTTATTATCGCCGACTCTATAAAACGTGGTTTCTTAACACGTAATGCTGGATTATTAAACGAAGCCAGTGCTCAATTTGCAGATACAACATTCACGATTGAAGATTTAAATTTCTTCCTATTCATCTCTGATCAAAGTGCAAGAATGAGCATCGCCCAAGAAGGCTCATCGATATCAGTCGATTTTCAAGAAGCCATAATCCGATTAAATGACATACAAAATAAAAAACACGCTTACCTTACCAACATATGGGAAAGACCATCATACCCCCTGTCAAATAGAGCTCCTCGGGGAAGCGCTCTGTACGAAGAAGAGCAACTCGCCGAAGCACTGCGCCGCAGCATGCAGCTCCAGCCTGAGGAAAAAGAAAAAGAAAGTGATGAAACAAAATCTTCCGCTGCCGATAATGAACCGCTTACGCGCTTACGCATGCTAGCCGCAAACAGTCCTCTTATCCGGAGGGAATCAGACGAAGAAGATCCCGATCTCATGCGGGCCAAGGCACTCAGCTTGCAAATGGACGTAGGTGAAAAAGAACTATACGGTCGCCCAGGCAGTCCGCTTCTGTTTGATGCGGCAAACAGACAAAGAACACAAACAAGAAATAACGATGCAGTTTTAGAGGGATGTCAAACATCCGATCCTTCTATAACTAAAAACACAAGAAATTAAATCGTTTTACTTACCTAAGATCCTGCATGCCTTTCCCCCTTCGGGGAAAGGTGTCGCGCAGTGACGGATGGGGTGTAAAACTAAACTCGCTTATTTCCCGCATCTGCTCTGCTACGCACTTATTCTTCCGCATGCTCCCCTTTCAGAGAAGATAGCAACTGCGATATTAAAAATCGGAACCGTTGAGTTTAAGTGGACTACACAAGGCCCCGTTAAAAAGCATAACGAGGCATTTAGAAGATAATGAGTTATTTTTCTTGCGTTGAAACATGGAAAGTAATTTGCGTTGAACTTTCGCTACCCTGCCAAGGACGCGTGTAAATAAAACGAAGTGAAGTTTGTTGGGGCACGGTAAATGCAGTGGGTTTTGCATGGAATGTCCACACCTCATAGCCCGGGGCGCCCATTAAATTCGCTTGTCCCTTACGAAAGCTGTGCTTCACAGCCGTCAATACATTACTGTCGTACTCACGTAAAAACCAGGAATAGCCCGTCGTGGGATTGGATTTGAGCTCTATTGTAAAAGTAGGTTGAGCCGCTGTTATGACAATGTTTTGCTTATCTTCATTGTAAACAGCAATCGTATTATTAGGCGCTATGCTCTTCGCCAAAATGTTTGTCATGCACAGAGCAAGACTGACTGTTACTGCAATCCGCAAAATTATTTTGGTCATCATTCTGCTGTTCTCCGAGTGTGGTTTTTATTTTTAATAATAATTTTTCTTTAAACTCATCATTTATTTTAGCAGTAATTTTTAGATACCAATAGCGGTCGCCCGCAAAATTTGCGCATTTTACCGCATCTTTTTCAGTCATTAAAACAGGTAAGCTATCTTTAAAATCAAGGTCCTGTGCACGATAGAGATAATGATCGGGAAAAGAATGCTTGATAAGGGTAAACCCTGTTTTTTCCAATTGCGCAAAAAAACGATCGGGGTTACCAATAGCTGCGACACCATGAACGAGCTGATTAGATAAAAATTCCTGATTAAGCGCTGAGCCC
>CAYUYG010000096.1:0-6527 GCA_964449125.1 uncultured Coxiellaceae bacterium
TGCCTCTGCCATCAAATGATTTGGCACTAATACCACGGAAGTCACGCACGCGTGGTAAAGCAATTGTGATCAGCCTGTCTAAGAATTCATACATTTTCGAGCGACGTAGCGTCACTTTGCAGCCAATCGGCCAACCTTCACGTATTTTGAAACCCGCGATAGATTTCTTAGCCAATGTTGAAACAACTTTTTGGCCAACGATTTTTTCGAGATCGCCAATCGCATTCATCAATACTTTTTTATCGGCAGCAGCTTCACCCACACCCATATTGACTGTAATTTTTTCGATACGCGGTACTTGCATAACAGAAGAATAACCAAACTTCTCTTTGAGAGCTGGGACTATTTCTTTTTTATAAACGTCGAGCAACCTTGCCATATCTTTTTACCTTTACTCTTTAATGTCGATAAGCTGATCACTGCCCTTGAAGTAACGGACGCGTGCGCCATCTTGTAATGTACGGATTCCTACTCGGCTTCCTCTTTGCGTGCTTGGGTCAAATACCATCACGTTAGAGCGGTCAATAGGCATGGCTTTAGACTTGATGCCACCTTGCTCACCTGCGTTAGGGTTGGCCTTCACATGCTTTTTGACCATGTTAATACCATCAATCAATAGCTTTCTTCCCTGATCGAGAACAGAAAGAACCGTGCCTTTTTTACCCTTGTCTTTGCCTGCGATGACTATGATTTCATCGCCTTTTTTAATCTTATTCATGATCGCCTATTCTCTTTATTTGCCATCTCTAGAGTACTTCAGGGGCTAACGATATGATTTTCATAAAGTTTTCGCCACGTAGCTCTCTGGTGATCGGTCCAAATACACGTGTTCCAATCGGCTGCAGCTGAGCATTCAACAAAACGACGGCATTATCGTCGAAACGAATAGCTGAACCATCAGGCCTTCTCACACCTTTTTTAGTCCTAACAATAACAGCATTATGGACTTCGCCTTTTTTTACCTTTCCTCGAGGAATAGCTTCTTTAATAGAAACCTTAATAACGTCCCCGATACCGGCATAACGGCGTCTGGTGCCACCTAACACTTTTATACACATGACACGACGTGCACCGCTGTTATCAGCCACATCGAGCATTGATCGCATCTGAATCATGCTTTACTCCAACTTCACTGTTACACGAGCTTTTGAGCCCGCCAATATTATCATGTTTAAATAAAAATAAAAGCTTAATACAACTTATTTTCGCTATTTTTGCAGGAAAATCCGCAATATAGATCAATTACTGTTGTTCTTCTCTTCTAATTATTTCAACTAATTTCCAGCGTTTTGTCTTGGACAAAGGCCGGCTTTGCTCGATTAGCACGAGGTCGCCAATCCGACAGGCATTTGCTTCATCATGCGCATACATTTTTGAAGAACGACGCACATACTTTCCATATAATGGATGCTTAACTTTACGTTCGATCAGCACAACAATGGTTTTATCCATTTTGTTACTGACCACTTTACCCATAACGGTTCGTTGCGCAGCTTCATCAACCAATTTTTCTTCCGTCATACTCATACTCTTGAACCTTTCTCATTTAATATGGTTTTAATACGAGCGATACCATGTCTTACTTTTTTAAACAAGTAAGCTTTAGGTAATTGACCTGAACCCTTTTGGATTCGTAAGTTAAATTGTTCTTTTAACAAAGCTAACAATTCGGTCTTTAACTCATCGACACTTTTATTTCGTAATTCAGATGCTTTCATTACATTACCGTCCGCGCTACAAATATTGTTTTGACAGGCAATTTAGCAGCAGCCAAGCCTAAAGCTTCTCTAGCTAAATCTTCGGTTACACCTTCAATCTCAAACATGACACGGCCTGGCTGAACCAATGCAACCCAGTATTCAACATTACCTTTACCAGAACCTTGTCGAACTTCTAAAGGTTTCTTGGTAATTGGCTTGTCTGGGAACACACGGATCCACACTTTACCACCACGCTTAATGTGGCGTGACATAGCACGTCGAGCAGCTTCAATTTGTCGAGCTGTAATTTGACCCAACTCAAGTGATTTCAGACCAAACTCGCCATAACTTACTTTAGTGCCGCGTGTTGCAATTCCACGATTGCGGCCTTTAAATTGTTTACGATATTTCGTACGTTTTGGCTGCATCATGGATTACTTCTCCTGCTTACCAGTTTTCTCAGTCGTCGTAGTAGTAGTTCCTTCGGCTGGAGCTGATTTATCACCAAGCACTTCACCTTTGAATATCCACACTTTAACGCCGATCACACCATATGTTGTAAATGCTTCAGCTAATGCGTAATCAATGTCTGCACGGAAGGTTTGCAAAGGCACACGACCTTCACGATACCATTCGGTACGCGCAATTTCTGATCCGCCCAATCTGCCGCTGACGCTGATTTTGATGCCCAATGCGCCTGAACGTAATGCTGTTGTAACAGCACGTTTCATTGCACGTCTGAACATGATTCGTCTTTCAAGCTGCTGAGCAACTGATTCTGCAACCAGCTTGGCATCTAATTCTGGCTTGCGAACTTCTTCAATCGTAACGTGAACTGGAACGTTAACAATTTTGCTAACTTCATCACGCAATAATTCAACTTCTTTACCGCTTTTACCAATGATCACACCAGGACGCGCAGTGTGCACAGTAACGCGTGCATTGCGAGCAGGGCGGTCGATTTGAATGCGGCTAATACCAGCCTGATGCAATCTTTTTTTCAAAAAATCTCTAACTTTAAGATCAGCGCATAAGGTATCTGAAAATTCTTTAGAGGATGCATACCATCTGGAAGCCCAGTCTTTAACAATGCCTAAACGTATGCCAACCGGATTAACTTTTTGACCCATTACCGCTTCTCCTGATCCGATAAAATGACCGTGATATGACAGGTCTGTTTTAATATTCTTGTTCCGCGACCTTTCGCTCTCGCTTGGGTACGTTTGTAAGTTGGGCCTTGGTCAGCGTGAATAGTAGCAACTCTCAGCTCATCAATATCCGCTCCGAGATTATGCTCAGCATTTGCAACTGCTGAATCGAGTACTTTTTTCACGATTGCCGCGGCACGCTTTGGGCTAAACTTTAAAACATCTAAAGCGCGGTCGATGGGTAGCCCACGGACTTGATCGCAGATAAGCCGGCACTTTTGTGCTGACAATCTTACAAATTTTAATTTTGCTGCAACTTCCATCATTCAATCCTCTATTCGGATGCTTTTGCTTTGTCGTCTTCTTTGCCTTTCACTTTTCGATCACCAGAGTGCCCGCGGAATGTGCGTGTCAAAGCAAATTCGCCTAACTTGTAACCGACCATATTTTCAGTGACATAGACGGGCACATGTAACCTGCCGTTATGTACTGCAATCGTTAAACCAACCATTTCTGGTGTAATCATGGAGCGTCTTGACCAGGTTTTGACTGGACGCTTGTCGTTTGTATTAACAGCCTTTTCAACCTGGTTTACAAGGTGACTATCAACAAATGTTCCTTTTTTAATTGAACGTGGCACGCTCACACCTCTTCATATTTGTTAATTATTTGCTACTTTCGCGAACAATAAACTTAGCTGTTCTCTTATTTCTTCGCGTCTTATAACCTTTTGTTGGCACACCCCATGGACTAACTGGATGACGGCCACCCTTTGTTCTACCTTCACCACCACCATGCGGGTGATCGATAGGATTCATCGCTGTACCTCTAACCGTTGGACGCACACCGCGATGACGGGTTGCACCAGCTTTACCTAATGATCTTAGGTTGTGTTCAGAATTACTAACTTCGCCAATGACCGCACGGCATTCAGCCAAGACTTTACGCATTTCACCTGAGCGTAAACGCAAGGTTGCGTAAATACCTTCACGAGCAATCAACTGTACAGATGCACCAGCACTACGTGCCATCTTCGCACCGCCTAGTGGTTGCATTTCGATGCAATGAACCGTTGAACCGACTGGGATATTTGCTAAAGGCAAACAATTACCAGCTTTAATAGGAACTTCGCGGCCTGATCCAACTTCATCACCAGCCTTGAGGCCTTTGGGGGCAATAATATAACGTCTTTCACCATCCGCATACAACAAGAGCGCAATATGGGCGCTGCGGTTTGGATCATACTCCAAACGCTCTACTTTAGCCGTAATGCCATCTTTATCACGTTTAAAATCTACTAAACGATATTTTTGCTTATGGCCGCCGCCAATATGCCTGCATGTAATGCGACCTTGGTTGTTTCTACCACCTGTCTTTGACTTCTTGACCACAAGACCGGCGTACGGTTCACCTTTATGCAAGTCTTTATTGACAACTTTTATCGCAAAACGTTGTCCAGGCGATGTTGGTGAAAGCTTAACAATTGCCATATAATCCTCAACTTATGTTTCTACTGAACACATAGAATGTTTTTTAAAACGCGCTATTATAATATGAAAACCGCCAGGAGCAATCGAATTGAGCGTTTTTCCTCATTATTTTTATTGCGTTACTGCGCCCCCATTTCGAGCTTTTGATCAGCCTGAAGGGTCACATACGCTTTTTTCCAGGCTTTACGATGACCTGTCTGCCCTTTAAAACTCTTTGCTTTAGCGCGTACATTTACAACTCGTACTGATTTAACCTTGGTATTGAATAATAATTCAATTGCATCCTTAATTTCAGACTTAGTCGCTGAATCCATCACTTCAAACGTGTATTCGTTACGTTTTTCAATGGCAATGGTCGCTTTTTCTGAAATATGCGGTGCCAAAATAACTTTTAACAAACGTTCTTGATTCATCATTTCAACAAGCCCTCAATTTCTTTGATTGCAGCTTCAGTCACAACGACTTTATCAAATCTTACTAAAGCTACTGGATCCGTTGCTGCCACAGAAGATTCTCTGACATCAACATTGATTAGATTGCGAGCTGCCAAATATAAATTTTCTTCGATGGAATCAGAAACGATCAGGACATTGCCTTCCAGCTTCATGCTATGTAATTTTTCCAACAAAGCCTTAGTCTTTGGTGTTTCCACTGCGAATGAATCAACAATGGCTAATCTATCTTGGCGAATCAATTCAGAAAAAATTGAACGCAACGCACCTTTATACATTTTCTTATTAACTTTTTGCTTATAGCTTCTTGGTTTCGCAGCAAACACGATACCACCCTTACGCCACAATGGGCTGCGGATTGTACCTGCACGCGCGCGACCTGTACCTTTTTGGCGGAAGGGTTTTGCACCACCACCGCGTACTTCAGCACGTGTTTTTTGTGCTTTGGTACCTGCACGGCTAGCAGCCATATAAGCAGTTACGATTTGATGAATTAATGGTTCATTAAAATCGCAGGCAAAAATTTCATCTGCCAGTTCAATTTTTTTCATGGAATTAGCAATTTTGAGTTCCATTACTTCGCTCCTCTTTCTTGACTCTTTTTCACAGCTGCGCGAATCACAACAAATCCGCTAATTGAACCAGGAACGGCGCCTGAAACAAGAATCAAATTGCGCTCAGTATCAACACGCACAACTTTCTGCGAAAAGACGGTTCTGCTCACATCACCTAAGTGACCAGACATTTTCTTGCCTTTGAAGACTTTACCTGGCGATTGGCGTTGACCAATAGAACCTGGTGCACGGTGCGACACAGAGTTACCATGACTATTATCTTGGCCACGAAAATGGTGACGCTTAATAGTACCAGCATAACCTTTACCTTTCGTTACACCAGACACGTCAACAAATTGACCTTCAACAAAACGATCAACTTTTAATTCTGATCCAATGCTAATGCCATCTAAATCTTTTTCACTAGCAACATCAAATTCGCGTAATGCAACGCCTGGCTCAACACCTGCTTTCGCAAAATGTCCAGCTTCCGGTTTCGTTAAACGTGAACGTTTACGACTGCCCGTTGTAATCTGAATAGCTGCATAGCCATCATTTTCAATTGTTTTGATTTGGGTCACACGATTTGGCAACACTTCAAGTACTGTCACTGGTATAGCAATACCGTCATCAGTAAAGACTCGTGTCATCCCACATTTTTTACCAAGCAAACCTATTGTCATTTTATCGCCTCACCTAGGCTTAATTAACTCTGTTTATCAAGAAAGCCGTGCTTTCTTATAAATCGCCCACGCAAAAGCATGGGCGTTAACCGATTAATCTTCCGCATCCACACTGATCTGCACATCAACACCAGCTGCAAGATCCAGCTTCATTAATGCATCAATCGTTTTGTCTGTCGGACGATTAATATCTACCACACGCTTATGTGTACGTAATTCGAATTGATCACGCGCGTCTTTGTCACCGTTTGGCGCAACACAAACTGTGTGGCGCTCGATACGTGTTGGCAATGGGATAGGCCCGCGAACTTGCGCGCCTGTTCTTTTTGCCGTCTCGACAATTTCTCTTGTCGATTTGTCAATCAAGCGATGATCGAACGACTTCAATCTAATACGTATTCTTTGACTTTTTGCTGCTATTGCCATGTCGTATTACTCAATAATTTTAGCTACAACACCCGCACCCACAGTACGGCCGCCTTCGCGAACCGCAAACCGCA
>CAYUYG010000097.1:0-6494 GCA_964449125.1 uncultured Coxiellaceae bacterium
GGTTTATAAATGTATTTATATTTTCTCCTGAAGAGGGGTGGAGAATAACGGTACTGCCTTTCACACAAGAATGAGCCAAGGAATAATAGCAAGTGCCTGCCAATAACATACCATCAGGTCTATAACACAAAGCCGACGCTGGTTCCTCTATCAATGTTTTTATGTACCATCCTGCTGAATCCAAAACATCGATTGCACCAATCACACACCCAAGCTCAACGGAATAATCACAGGTACCTACTAAAAGACTACCATCTGCATTGCTGCATAAAGCATTGGCAGGCGTATCAGTGATTGTTTTTGAAACATGCAAGGTTTTGGGATCTAAAATAAATATTTTTCCCTCAAAATGAGCATCACGATAGTATGATTTAGATCCTAACAGATCACCCTTTTGCGTATAGCATAAAGCGGAGGCAAGCGGTCCCTGGCCAAGATTGTAAGTCCGCAGGTCTTTGTAACGGTAGTTTTTAAAACTGTCTTGTCTTTGCATACAGGATCACTTAAATGGTGCGGAATAATAGCCAATAATCTTGCTACCAAATTAAAGGTATCAATCGCCATTTAACGTTGGTGCAATACTCTTTATAACCGGCAAGATTTTCTCTTAACAATTTTTCTTCGTCTAAAATGCGCCAACTAATCACCCATACAAATGGGATCATGATTAGCATTCCTAACCATGATCCTAATGCGAGTGGAATACCCATTATCATGATTAATGACCCACTGTACATGGGATGCCTAACGATGGCGTAGGGACCGGCAGAAATGACCTTTTGATCGGTCATAATCTTGATATTTGCTGCAGCAAAAGAATTTGCTCGTAATACTAAGAAATTAATATAAAAACCAATGATCAATAAACCATTGCCGAACAACACAAAAGGAAGAGAAACGGGCGACCATTGGTAATGGTAATCTAAAGCAGGAACGACATTAATCAACATGAATAAAAGAAAAATAAACCTCATAATAATTTTTTGACTGCTTCTAGTTTCAGCCTTAGGGCCTGCATTCATACGGCGCTCTAACAAGGCGGGATTATATTTCCATAAATATAAAGAAAGACTAATTGAGCAACCTATAAAAACAAACAAATACAACCAAGCCTGCCAATAATTCAGTGTCTGCGCAGGAATAAAAATACATGCCATGAATACAAGAAGACCGATGATAGATTTTTGAATTAGCTTGTATCCAAAATTCATGTTCTGCTGTCCTTTTCAAGCAATACAAAAAACGTTAGAGAAACTATACATAAAAAATCAAGTCAATGGAATTTGCCTTAAGCGGCAGAAGAGCTTTTTTGTGAGAGCAAGCGAGAAGGTTTGATGCGGCCATCGAGCGTTACTTCGCCCACGCCCAAAAATTTTGCATCATCAGACATCAAGCGCACCAATGATGTATTGGAGGGTAAGCTGGCACGGACAGGTTGGCCCATGCGTAAATAAAATACGGCAGCCGTGGATAATTTTACAATTGGCAACACTTGCACAGAAGTTTCAACCGGTAATAAACAAGCGCTTAAACCCGCTTGACCTGATTGCTCAACAATGGCTTCCAAGGCTGGCAAGGTGTACATCGTGGCATTTTCGTAAGGAGAAACATGCGTACGTCGTAATGCTATTACGTGCGCGCCACAATCAAGCGCACGACCCAAATCTTGCACGAGGGTACGCACATACGTTCCCTTACTGCAATGCACACGAAACGTGAACTCATTTTGCACGAAATCGATTAGCTCAAGAGAAAAGATGGTAATACGTCTCGCTTTGCGCTCAATTTCAATTCCCTGTCGTGCTAACTCATAAAGCGGTTTGCCCTGATGTTTAATAGCAGAAAACATCGGCGGCACTTGTTCAATTTCGCCAACAAAATTTTCCATTAGCGCAGCGATACGGAGTGCATCCACGTCAATAATCGGTTTGCGGACAATGACGTCCCCTTCGCAATCACCAGTAGTCGTCTCTTCACCTAATTTTGCAGTGACGAGATAAGACTTGTTGGATTCTAATAAAAATTGGGAAAACTTGGTGGCCTCACCAAAACAAAGCGGCAACATCCCGGTGGCAATGGGATCAAGACTGCCGGTATGCCCAGCCTTTTTTGCATTAAATAATCTTTTCACACGCTGTAACGCGCCATTGGACGTTATATCAGCAGGCTTGTCTAATAACAGAATACCATTAACAATCTGACGCACTTTATTCGTTGTTGTCATCTTCATCAGTTTTTTTAACAGCGGAATGAATTAAATTGGAAATGCGAAATCCCTGCGCAGTGGCAGAATCATATTCAAATTTCAACATGGGAACGACACGCAATTTAATTGCATGCGCTAAATTGTAGCGCAAGCCTTTGGCGGCACGATTTAATGCAGCAATGACTTCCTTAATTTTTTCTTCATCGTCCAGTAATACACTGACATAAATCTTTGCATGGCCAAAATCGCGGGTAACCGTCACCCCTGTCACCGTTACGAGCCGAAAACGATCATCACTCATGTCTTCTAATAACATGGGTGCGAGCGTTTTTTGGATCAAGTCGGCGACACGGTCTGCTCTGTTGTAACCGCGCTTCATCGTTAAATCTCGCGCTTAATTTCAATACGTTCGTAAACTTCGATCTGATCGCCTGCTTTTACATCATTGTAATTTTTAACAGCAATACCGCATTCCATGCCGTTGCGAACTTCTGAAGCATCATCTTTGAAGCGACGCAACGATTCAAGTGCACCTTCAAAAACCACCACATTATCGCGTAAAACGCGGATAGGATAATTACGTTTAATAGTACCTTCAATGACCATACAACCTGCAATCGTACCGGTCTTGGATGAGCTAAACACTTCGCGTACTTGCGCGAGGCCCAAGATTTTCTCTTGGATTTCCGGCGCTAACACACCCGAAATCGCTTTCTTCACTTGATTAATTACATCGTAAATAATGTTGTGATAATGAACATCAATCGAATTGGTTTCCATCAGCTTGCGTGCTTCTACATTCGCGCGCACGTTAAAAGCGATCATAATAGCATTAGAAGCAATGGCCAGGTTTACGTCACTTTCATTAATACCGCCGATACCACTGGAAATGATATTAACCTTCACTTCCGCATTGGTTAAGTCAGTCAATGTTTTACGCAAAGCTTCAACGGAACCTTGCACGTCTGCTTTCAACACAATATTCAAGGTAGTTGCAGTTTTTTCGTTTTCAATGCGCTGCAATAAATCTTCCAGCTTCGGTGCCTGTCTTGCCAGCTTAGTTTCACGGTGCTTAGTCTGACGGAACGTCGCAACTTCTCGCGCACGTTTTTCATCTGCAACCACAATAAAATCATCACCCGCTTGCGCAACACCTGACAAGCCAAGAATTTCTACCGGAATAGAAGGGCCCGCACTTTCAATCTGCTTGCCGGTTTCATCAAATAAAGCACGAATACGGCCGTACTCAAGTCCTGCGAGAATAATGTCGCCTTTTTTCAGCGTACCTTGCTGTACTAATACGCTCATCACTGCACCACGCCCCTTATCTAGACGAGATTCGATAACGACACCGCGCGCAGCAGAATGCGTGATTGCTTTTAATTCAAGAACTTCAGCTTGTACCAGAACCGAATCCAATAAATTATCAATACCCGTGCCGACTTTAGCTGAGATGGGCACAAACATCACATCGCCGCCCCATTCTTCAGGAATCAAACCGTGTTTGGATAATTCTGTTTTCACACGATCAGGATCAATGCCAGGTTTGTCCATTTTGTTAACTGCGACAACGATTGGCACTTCCGCCGCTTTGGCGTGCTGGATAGCTTCAATGGTTTGGGGCATCACACCATCATCCGCCGCAACAACCAAGATGACGATATCGGTTAATTTTGCACCGCGCGCACGCATAGCAGTAAATGCAGCGTGACCTGGGGTGTCTAAAAAGGTAATTGTGCCTTTAGGTGTTTGTACATGATACGCACCAATATGCTGGGTAATACCGCCCGCTTCTGAAGCGGCGACTTTTGTCGTGCGGATATAATCAAGAAGGGTTGTTTTACCATGGTCGACATGGCCCATGATGGTAATAACGGGTGGCCGAGCAACGGCTTCGCCCTGCACTTCTATTGATTTTTCCAACTCGTGTTCGATTGCATCATAACTAACTGGCTTGGCTTTATGGCCTAATTCTTCAACGATTAAAATGGCAGTATCCTGATCAATCGTTTGATTAATCGTTGCCATCACGCCGCTTTTCATCAAAATTTTGATAATTTCAGCCGCTTTAACAGACATGCGCTGGGCCAATTCGCCCAAATTAATGGTTTCAGGAATTTCCACTTCATGTACTTGTGGAGCAGTCGGTCTGGTAAAAGCCTGAATTTTTACCTTTGAATGGGCAGATAAACGAGATTTACCTGAACGTCGGAAACCACCATCCGTATCTTCATCTTCTTTCAGAACGCGACTTAAATCAGCGCCCCTTGCCAATAAGGATTCAAAATTACGCTCACTCGATCCTGCTTCACGGGTTTTCTTTTTCTTCTTGTGACGGTCTTCTTCCGTTTCATCAGTACGTAATTTGTCTTTACGTTTAGGAGGCAGTGTTTTGGATTTATCGTCGGGTTTTGCTTCCACTACCGGTGCAATAGCTGGCTCAACAACAGGCGCAGCGGATTCTGCCGTCACTACTTCGGTTACGGTTCCAGTTTCTGCTTCTGTTTTGATTGGCGTATCAGTGGCTAGTGCGGTTGTTTCTTGCAGCTCAGGTGTTTCAAGTTGCTCAATTTTATCAGTTGCTTCTTCTAGTTCCAACTTGCCTTCTTCAGATGGACGCTTAACGAATGTGCGTTTTTTACGTACCTGAATACTGACCACTGTTTTACTGCTACCAGTTTTGCTGGTCTTTGGCCCATGCGCACCGCTTAATTCAATCTTGCTGGTACGAGCTCGTCGCACGACAATTTTATCGTCCTGCTTTCCACCATGCTGCTGCTTTAAATGACGAAGCAAGGTCTGCTTTTGTTCTTCGCTGACCAAATCTGTTTCGCTTGAAAAAATAATTCCGGCATCTTTGAATTGATCACGCAAACGACTCGGACTTACGCCGGTTATTTCGGCTAATTGTTTTACCGATACACCATCACTGCTTTTATCTACCACTCGATCTTGCCTCCAACCGCTTTTATGCCTGATTCTCTTCATCAAACCATATTTTACGCGCTGTCATAATTAATTTAGCCGCAGATTCTTCATTAAACTCGCCAAAGTCCATTAAATCATCGACAGATTGTTCCGCCAAGTCTTCGCGCGTCACGATACCATGACTCGCCAATACATAAGCAGTGTGTTTATCCATACCTTCCATTTCCAGCAAATCTTGCGCTGGTTCTACTTCTAATGCTTGTTCTTCTGCAATTGCCTGTGTCAACAAGGCTGCTTTCGCGCGTTCACGCATAGCGTTCACGGACGCCTGATCGAATACATCAATTTCAAGCAATTCCTGGACTGGTACATACGCCACTTCTTCCAGCGTTGTAAACCCTTCATTGACGAGGACTTCTGCTGTTTGCTCATCTACACCTAGTTTTTCCGCAAACAGTTTTAATATTTTTTCACCTTCAGCCGCTGATTTTGCCTTGGCTTCATCTTCCGTCATGACATTTAAAGTCCAGCCGGTCAACTCGCTTGCCAGCTTGACGTTTTGCCCATGACGACCAATAGCCTGGGATAATTGATCTGCATTCACGGCAATATCCATGGTATGCGTATCTTCATCCACCACAATAGATGCGACTTCTGCAGGCGCCATTGCATTGATAACGAGTTGCGCCGGATTATCATCCCAGAGCACGATATCAATACGCTCGCCGCCCAATTCGCCGGAAACTGCTTGCACACGCGAACCGCGCATACCAACACAGGCGCCGATAGGATCGATGCGCCCATCATTTGTTTTAACTGCAATTTTCGCACGCGCACCTGGATCACGCGCAGCTGCTTTAATCTCAATCAATTCTTCGCCAATTTCAGGCACTTCAATTTTAAATAATTCCATAAGCATTTCGGGACGAGTACGGCTAATTAAAATTTGCGGAGCCTTCGCACCTTCTACATGGATGTCATATAAGTAAGCGCGTACACGATCACTGATGCGGACGGCTTCATGAGGAATCATTTCAGAACGCGGCAACATGGCTTCAGCATTTGCGCCGAGATCCAGAATAATAAAGTCACGCGTAACTTTTTTCACGGTACCGGTAATTAACTGGCCCAGTTTTTCTTTGTATGCGTTGACGATTTGAGCGCGCTCAGCTTCGAGCACTTTTTGTATAATGACTTGTTTCGCTTTTTGCGCAGCGATACGGCCGAATTCGACTGAATCGATAGGCTGCGAGACATACTCGCCGGGTTTGACTGCCGCATCGAGTTTCTTGGCTTCGCTCAGAGTAAGAGTAGTCAAGCCATCGGTATCTTCTTCGCTGTCTTGCGCCGCATCGTCTGC
>CAYUYG010000098.1:0-6450 GCA_964449125.1 uncultured Coxiellaceae bacterium
AAAATGGACAGGTATCTTGGGAACCGTCAAAAACAAAGATCAGTCTTGTTTTACTTATCTTTTTAATCTCGAAGAAGGTCGTTTAGGGATCGTGGTGACGTTTTTAGCGGTACTTGAGCTGTTAAAACAAAGCCTTATCGAATTTGTGCAAGCAGCACCGTTTGCCCCTATTTATTTAAAGTCGAAAGCGGCTTGAAACGCATAAACCTGCTATGATAAATAATAAGATCCCGGCTAGGAATGGGTCAACATGACAAAACCACGCTCAACAGAAGTACCACAAGAACAACAAGACGCATTGTCGAAAATAAGTCGCCTCAAAGGCATTAATACTAAAACGATGATGAAGCAATTGGCTCGACTGTCCAATGAAGTACCGCGAGAAGTACCCAATACTAATCGCAACTTTATTGACATGGTCGTGATCGAGCATGATTTAGCTCACGCTAAAACTGAAGTTCAGAAGGCTTCTAATCTTACCCAAAGTATCGAAAGTATTGCCCCGCCGTATGCCGCCTTGGAACAAAAACGCGACTCACGTTTACTCGCAACTGACGTACAAGACTTCGCACGATTTAAAGACGATGCAAGCACGATGCTTCGTGAACGACAAAAATTACTGGATCAGATCAATACGTACATTACTACATCACGTGAAAAGTTTATTGAACTTGGCAAAAAACTCAGCGATAAAACACCGCTGACACAAAAACAAATTTTACCGAATGCATTAAGACAAGTTGGTAAACCCGTCACTGACTTACTTGCTCAAGCAATCAAATTAAATACCAATGAAGATGCTTTGCAGAAGAAATTGGATCGCTTTCTCAACAGAGTCTCGCAGATTGCTCGTGCTGCTGGTATGGTCACACAACCACTCAAGCCATCCAAACCCGAATTTTAAATCAGACCCGCAACTTACTGCACCTTTATAACCTTCCCCTGAAAGGGGAAGGGAATATAGTTGGGCTGAGTGTACGAGGCTCAAGGCAGCAATGCATCCCGCAATAAGCTTGCCCCGTTATGTTTGTAAACGAGGTGTGCGGTGACGCATAAAGAATCTTTGCACACCCCATCCGTCACTTCGTGACACCTTCCCCTCGAAAGAAGAAGGTGATAAATAAATTATGCTGATTTTCCTACTCGATGCGTAGAACGCTCTTCCGCAACCGGGGGTAATTCATAACTATTTCTACGCTGAAACAAACCACCAAAAAAACTAGCCGTTCGAGAAAAGAAAATACCGACTCGATTAAATGCGTGATGAATTTTTTTAGCTAATGAATCTGCTTTAATTAATTTTGCGCCGAGTTTCTGTTTAGCTTCTGAAGTAGAAGCAAGCAACTCATCACCGACTTTTTTCATCTTGCCGGAAAACACACAGCCAACAGCATCTTCAACTCTCTTGTGTTCTTTAGACGTTAACACATGTTTTTGTGCCATATCAGCCGCTTGCACAAGAATCTCATCGCGATCTTTCCATAACTCACGAAAAAGAGGCTTGGTTTCAATCATCGGTTTGATAAATTTTTCACACTTCTGAATAATGGCAGCAAAATTCGCTAAGTATTGCTGATTATTGCCAGCGTAATCAAAATTTTCGGCCACCACTTCTAAACTGAGAAACTGGTAATACAATTGTTCTAAATTAATAAAATTGTTTATTAACGTTTGCATTAGCCCATCAATTAAAGCAGGATCAGTTTCCCTATCCACTTTAAGACACAACTTAAATGCTTTCATATCCCGCTGAAGCTTCGCACCTAAATCCAGCATATAGTCGATGATGTCTGCATAGTTATTTATTCTCGTCATCATAACCATATTTAATTTGGTTTTAACGACCGATAAATTTTCCCACAATTCAGGTTGCGAAGTACCGTGCTGTTGAATGGCATCAATCAGTTCCGCTTCCAATTCTTTATCAGGCGTTTCCTGAGATTTTAACCAATTTAATTTCAACAGATGGTAAACATGATCTTTGACTTGCTCTGCCGTACCCGACACGGTTGGAAAAAGATTTTCATTCAGCAAACCATGCACTGAACTTCGTTCAAGTGAGGTTTCAAATCGTTCATTAAATATCGCATTGATTGAATCAATTAAGTCGCGATCCAATCTGTCCAGTTCCAAAAATTCGATTTGGATAAGTTGTGCCCATTGTTGTTGATAGTCAGTGTTGGCATCGATTAAATCACTATTGCTGCTGGTAAAATCGATTGCAAACCCATGAATGAATCCCGTTACTTCCGCAATGCATTTTTCCTTTTTGGCATCGCGTTGAAATGCTTCATTGGCAGAGGCAGAAATATCAAAATCAGCATAATATCGACAAAAATCAGCTAATTCGACGAGAAAAACAGCATCATTCGTGTTTTCAACTTTTATATCCAGCGTCTCAGAATGTTGTTTATAAACTCGACCAACCCCGCGCGCGAGCCAGTCACGTGTCACGCCTTCCATTCCCCTTGCATCTCCCCAGGGATTACGTAATTGGACAAAACGCGCATTAATCGTTTTCGGTTGACCATTTTCGTCTTTTACTTGCATTTGTTTTTCAAATACGTCCAATACCGTATAGGCGTGCCTAGAAACAATGCCAGTTACTTTCTCTTCGAACTTTTTAGGTGTTCCCGCAGTGACTAATTTCCCTGCTGCTAGCCCATCCGAGATTGTCTGGTAAAGCTTGAGCTGATGTGGGTCGTAGTAACCAGAAAAAGAGGCTGTTTTAATAAAAATAGCTGAGAGAATAGCTGCCGCAGCAGGATGTTTTGCTTGTAGCTTCGCAACTGATTGCTTTTGTAATGCGTCTTGATATAAATCAGGATCAGCGTATTGGCATTTAATGAGTTCCGCATAATTTGTCAGCGCTTGTAACTTCGCGGCTTCATCACCTTCTGTCACACCAAAATAAGTATAAATAGCAGTCAACTGAAATGGTTTCAGCATCGCTAAGTAATTAGTAATTTGTGCCGGCCGCACTTCAGGCAATCCAAGCAGAATTTTCAATAGGCCATGCGTTTCTTCATTTAAAAATTGATCTATTTGCAACGGTAATACGCGTGCTTTAGTGCTAAAGCTTTCTGCTGCAATTCCCGTCAGCGACTGCAAAGCGAAATGTGTCTGGCCGCCGCCGGAATAAACACTGCTAACGGAAGCATTAGTGGTCTTCAAGTTTTTTTTGCCACGCGCAGCAAACGCTTTTTCAAGCATATCTACCCAACGCGCTCTATGTTGATTTAATTCACCCAATCCATCAACGATGACAGACGTTTCAACGCGAAAATATTCTGGCTGCAATGTCTCGGGATCAAATAAACGTACCGTCGTTGTTCCATCATCATTTTGACGCATCGCTCCCCTGATAAATGCTTTTCCATCAGGATGATTAATAACTGCTTGCATAGCGGCTAAAAGAAAACAATCCGGTATACGGCATTGTTTAATTTCTTCGAGCGAAGGCGAATCCGGAGTAGGAAACAACACGTCATCACTGCGACGAAAATGTTCGTTATTAAAACTGAGAGTACGATCAGGATTGCTTATTTTGACGGTATAACTTTTTTCGGTCGTAATATCCCGATGCGTCTCAGGTTGATTACTGCGTTTATTTTCTTTGTTATTTTTATAAGGAGTAATAATAAAAGTTGGCGTGGCATCTGCTTTATCACGATCGAGTGGCTGAATAATAACAGCGGTTCCCGATTTTAATTCAGCGCCATCCTCAGCAGTGATCGTTTTTTTTAATTTTCCGCGCACCCCCGGGAAAATGAGTTCTGCATTTGCAATTCGATGACCTGATGCTTCTAGGTGGCCGTAAGGGGTAACATTTTGCGCAATGATTGAACCAACCATATCCCACTCCTTCGTTTATTTTTATGTCTTTAGAGTGGCATTATAATTTAGGAATGTAAAATCACATAAATTATTTTTTTGGATTAACTAGTTGACTTGAGCAAACATCATGCTGCTTGTTTTTCCGGCATGAGTAAATGATGTACGCGCACACCGGATAACCAAAGGATGGCAAAATAAATGGCAACCGCGGAGGTTAATAAAAATAAAAGATGCGTGTAACGCCACAATGCATGTTGCGACATCCACGTATGTAAATCACCGGCACCAAACCATAACCAAACGGCAATAACTGCATTCGCAAACACAAGGCGCACAACAAATAATGGCCAACCCGTGCGCGGTTGGTACAATTCCCGTTTACGCAAATAATAAAAGAGAAAGCCTGAATTAACGACAGCTGCGAGTGAAGTGGCAAGCGCGATACCGGCATGAGCCAGCGGCCAGATCAATAAAATGTTTAACCCAATATTAGTAAGCATGGCGATGACGCCAATGCGTACTGGTGTGCGTAAATCCTGTTTAGCATAAAATCCTGCTGCTAAAATTTTAACGAGCATAAAAGGCGTAATGCCAATCGCAAACGCGGCCAAACAGCGTTGGAGCATCACAACATCATGCTCATTAAACCGGCCGTATTGAAATAAAGTGGATAACATCGGACCGGATAAAACGCCCAAAACTACGCCTGCTGGAATACCAACCAATAAAACCGCGCGCAAGGCCCAATCGATAGTGAGGGAAAATGACTCGCTTGATTGGGTAGCATGGTGACGCGATAAATGCGGAAGAATTACAGTTGAAATGGCCACCCCAAACACGCCCAAGGGAAACTCCATTAACCGATCACCGTAATACAGCCAGGAAATACTCCCAATCGCCAATAACGAAGCAAATAAGGTATCGCATAACAAATTAATCTGCCCGACCGACACCCCAAACAAAGCGGGCACCATCAATTTCAATACCCGACGCACTCCCGGATCACGAAAATCCACTTTCGGGCGTGGTAATAATTTTAGTTGCCGTAAAAACGGCCATTGAAAAACAAGCTGGATCACACCGGCGACAAACACCCCCCATGCCAAAGCAATAATGGGTGTTGCAAGATGCGGCGCAAGGAAGAATGCCGCGCTGATCATGCAAATATTTAAAAACACAGGCGTGAAAGCCATGACCCAAAAACGGCTGTACGTATTGAGTATGGCGCCCGATAAAGCGGTGAGTGAAACAAGTAAAAGATAGGGAAACGTGATGCGTAGCATGGTGACAGCGAGGTCAAATCGTTCGCCCTGGGTGGCGAACCCCACCGCGAAGACACGCACAATGACCGGTGCGAAAAGAGTACCCAGGAAAGTCACCACGAGTAAGGTCAGACCTAAGGTGCCTGACATGGCATTAATGAACCGTTGGATTTCTTCGTGGGATTTTTGTTTCTGATACTCGGATAACACAGGAACAAACGCTTGTGAAAACGATCCTTCCGCAAATAGACGCCGCATAAAATTCGGAATTTTAAATGCAACGGAAAACGCATCAAAAGCGGCACCCGCCCCAAATAAACTAGCTGTCACCATATCACGAATAAATCCGAAGACTCGCGAAATCATCGTCATGATGACAACAACAGAAGTTGATTTAAATAGGCCTTTACTCACTCGCAGCACCTGACGAAAGAATGGCGCTTAGTTTACTATAATTAGCTTCTAGGTGTCATTTTGTAATAACTGATATTAACTTAAATTCAGGCTAAAGAGGGGGACTCTCCAGAGCGCCTCGTTGCATCCTCACCATCTTTAACTAAAAATCAGCTCGCTCGATCAGTGACCATTGGTAAGCTGCAATAAGTTGTAAAAACGGGTGTTTTTGATATCCAACAGGGCTGGTCATATTATTTACAAATAGAGCCATATTGACGGATCAGGCCAGCAAATAGAGTAAAAGATAGTCAATTTAGGGCAGGTTTTAAGGCTGGTTAGCCTGAAAAATCCGCCGCAACAAATTGACAAGGCAGTAAAAAGCGGGCATATTACGCAATCTTTAAACATACCCTTTTTGCTAAAGATTTTGGAGAAAAACCCTTGGCTAATACAAAGCAAGCGAAAAAGCGCGTTCGCCAAGCCGAAAAACATCGGCAACATAATGCCAGCATGCGTTCCATGCTCCGTACCTATATTAAAAAAGTCCTCGCTGCGATTGGCACCGGTGACCAGAATAAAGCCCTGGCCTCCCTGCAAGAAGCGACTCCAGTTATTGACCGCATGGTTAATAAAGGGATTATTCATAAGAATAAAGCCGCGCGTCATAAAAGCAGATTGACTGCCCATATCAAAAAATTAGGCGCAAAAGCTGCCTAAGCTTAGTTCTCACTAAATACCCTGCCTGGCTTCGTGCCATGGCGGGGTTTTTTTATGCCTGAAGAATAGCCCTTTTAGCCAACACATCTAGTGATGAACAAGGCAGGATTAATGAAAAAATTCATGATTCTTTTAGCGCTACTTTTATCTACAACAAACGCTCTGGGTGAGACAACCCCCGGAATATCCAAAGAAGCTTACTTACAACACGGCCATTTTTTCCTAGAAGGCGTGCAAA
>CAYUYG010000099.1:0-6441 GCA_964449125.1 uncultured Coxiellaceae bacterium
GGTGACAAACGCCGCGTTGGGATTGCCGCTTTACTGGCGCAAACCCCTGCCATTTACTTGCTTGATGAGCCAACGAATCATTTGGATATTCGTTATCAAACTTGCGCGCTAGATTATTTCCAACACTTCGCGCAGCAAGGACAAACTGTCGTTGTGAGTTTGCACGATATCAATCTCGCGCAACATTATTGTAATCGCCTGTTATTGTTATTTCCGGATGGTTCGAGCCTGCAAGGAACCCCTGCCGAGGTGTTAAACGAAACAAATTTGCATAAACTATATCAATGCCACCTTACCAAACAACCTTTAATGTGGGCACCTGTGTTATGATGCTGCGTTGTTGAGCCACACTAATAAGCTTGATAGGCAGCTCAACTGACAATATATAAGGACAACACGATGGCAATAAAAATTTTAGTCAACGGTGCATTCGGCCGCATGGGAATGATGACCGTCAATATGCTTGAGAATGACGCTGATTTTGAACTGGTTGGGCAAACTGGACGCGAATATGATTTGAAAAAATCGATTCATGATAGCGGCGCACAAGTTGTCATCGATTTCACCCATCCCGACTGCGTATACAATAATACCGTTATCACTCTCGACAGTGGTGCGCGACCGGTGATTGGCACCAGCGGTTTGACATTAAAACAAATCAAAACCTTGCAGGAAAAAAGTGCCACCCTCGGACGCGGCGGCATTATTGCCCCAAATTTTTCCCTTGGAGCCGTGCTCCTGATGAAATACGCCAAACAAATTGCCAAATTCATGCCGAATGCTGAAATCATTGAATTACACCATAATAAAAAAGCCGACAGTCCATCGGGTACTGCTTTGCGCACGGCAGAATTAATTGCTGAAGGTGCAGAACTAAATGAAGCAGCACACAGCTTACGCGAAACCGTGCCTGGCGCGCGCGGCGCACTGTATCAAGGGATTCCAATTCATTCAGTACGCTTACCAGGATTTTTAGCCCATCAACAAGTCATTTTTGGGGGCACCGGTGAAACACTCACCTTGCGCCATGATAGTTTAGATCGATCGTGTTTTATGCCGGGCGTCGCATTTGCCTGCAAACAAGTGATGCACCTCGATCATTTGGCTTATGGACTGGAAGAAATTATCTAATAAAAAAGGCGCTGTTCAAGCGCCCTTTTTTATTACTTTACTTGATTAGCCTTGCATTTGACCTTTGTAGGTTTGTTGGTCGCATGTTTTGCTGTAACAGCCAGTTAATGCAACACTCATCAACATCATTGCTAAAATTACGCCGGTTAATTTTTTCATGAGTTAAACTCCTTGTGTTTACTTAAGTAAAAATTCGGGGGACAACACTGCTATTATACAAAAAATTCAGGGGGTCCATGCACTGCAACAAACCCTTAGCAAATAGTGGTCAACTCTTTTCACTATGCGTCATTTAAAATCATAAATGCCGCATTTGCACAAAATCAACACTCGCCAAGCAGTAACTAGCTCGTTATACTGGGCGACTTAATGGCGATCACTTAATATAGAACAATGAAACCAAATCACTTGTCATCACAGCCTATCGGCATTTTTGATAGCGGCATTGGCGGCCTAACGGTCGCGCATGCTATTGTCAAACATTTGCCCAATGAAAATATCATTTATTTCGGCGATACTGCCCACATGCCTTACGGCGATAAATCCACGGCTGCGATACAAGCTTATGCTGTCAAAATCGCCCACATGCTACTACAGCAGGAATGCAAACTTATTTTGATTGCTTGTAACTCCGCTTCTGCCGCCGCCTATGAATTAGTGAAAGAATATATCGGCAGCAAAGCGATCGTCATGAATGTGATTGATCCCATCGTGCGCTTGCTACACGAAAATTATTCCCACAAAAAAATTGGTTTGATTGGTACACGTCAAACCGTTAACTCGCATATCTACAAAAAGAAAATTGATGATTTAAATGTTGGCATTCATTTAACGTCTCATGCCACCAACTTACTGGCTTCTGCAATCGAGGAATTTGGCAATCATCGCGTCATTGATACCTTGTTGGATGTGTATTTATCCAATCCCGATTTACAAGAAATCGATGCCTTGGTATTGGCATGCACACACTACCCCATCATTAAAGAACGTATCGCGCAATATTACAAACAACCGATTGAAGTCATTGATTCATCCGACATCGTTGCTAAAGCCGTAAAAACGCAATTAGAAAAAAATAATTTATTGAATACTGCAAACAACGGCAGTAAACATTTTTACGTGTCAGATTACACAGAACCCTTCGCCAATAACGCAAAATTATTTTTTGACGAAGATATCAGGCTTGAACACTATCCCTTGTGGGACTAAACATTTTTATGAATTACCGTCACTCTTATCATGCTGGCAACTTTGCTGATATTCTCAAGCATGTCACCTTGACTGCATTAGTCATGGCATTACAAAACAAAGACAAACCCTTTTGCTATATCGACACCCATGCTGGCACAGGCGTTTATGACCTATCTTGTGAACAGGCAAAAAAAACCAATGAATATACTGGTGGCATTGAAAAAGTCATTCAAGCTGAGCAACCACCGGCCATCATCAAACGTTACCTGGATTGCGTGCATCAAATTAATAATCGCCTGACTGGCACGAAATTTTCGTCCTTACGCTATTATCCAGGCTCCCCGCTGATTGCACGACAATTACTGCGTCCACATGATCGCGTCGTTGCTTGCGAGCTCCACCCCCAGGAATATCAGTTATTAAAAAATACGTTTGCAGGTGATAAGCAAGTTGCCGTTCATCATTTAGACGGCTTTCTGGGCTTAAAAGCCTTTCTACCCCCTGCTGAACGCCGTGGCTTAATTCTGATTGACCCTCCTTATGAAAGCCCGGATGAATACAATCGCATTGTGCATTCGCTTCCTTCCGCGTTAAAACGTTTTGAAAACGGTATTTATGCAATCTGGTATCCCATTAAAGAAAAAAAAGACACTGAGCATTTCTATAAAACCCTGCAAAAAAATATCTGTTTGCCAATTTTAATAGCAGAATTAACTATTTATCCTGATTTACCACAACATTTAAATGGCTGCGGTTTAGCCATTATTAATCCCCCTTTTCAGTTTGACCACACACTTAAGGAATTACTGCCCTGGCTATGGAAAGCCTTAACAATCAATGATCAAGGTGGCTTTGGCACGTATCTTCTAAAATAGGGAGTAAAATATAGTTTGAAGCCCTATTTAAAAGGACGAGGTGGTTACCATGAAACGATCTATTTTAACGTCGATAGCAATCCTCTTGATGATAGGATCAATGTCTGCTTGCACCAATAACCAAATGGGTACAGTGGGTGGCGCAGCATTGGGCGGCGTAGCTGGTAGCGCGCTGACAGGCGGCAGCACAGCAGGTACAGTGGTCGGTGCAGTCGGTGGCGGCTTGATCGGTAACGCTGTTACTCGCTAAAGCGTACTGAACGTGGTCATGCCCACTGGCATGACCAACGTTTTATGCTATCCTTCCTGAAAAATCGACGAAGGATAGAACAGATGCCATTGGCTATTGGCGATAAAGCCCCAGATTTCACCCTTTCCACAGATGTAGAAAATAAAACAGTTACTTTAAGCCAATTAAAAGGCAAAAAAGTCGTTCTGTATTTTTATCCCAAAGACAATACCCCTGGCTGCACAAAAGAAGCCTGCGATTTTCGCGATAATTTTGCTGAATTTCGCAAACATAATGTCGAAATTTTTGGTATTTCTCGTGATAGCTTAAAAAGTCACAAAAAATTTAAAGAAAAATACACACTGCCTTTTGAATTACTCATAGATGAAAACGGTGATGTGTGCGAAGCTTACGGCATCATTAATAAAAAAAGCCTGTTTGGAAAAACCTTCCTCGGCATTCAACGTTCAACTTTCCTTATCGATGAAGAAGGCACGATTCGCGCTATCTGGCGTAAAGTTAAAGTACCTGGTCATGTGGAGCAAATTTTAAATGACATCCAGTAAAAATATTAAAACCGCCATTACACCCACCCGCGCCGCCAATTATCCTGAATGGTACCAGCAAGTTATTAAAGCGGCGGATTTAGCGGAGGTTGCACCAACCCGTGGCTGCATGATTATCAAACCTTGGGGTTATGCGATCTGGGAAAACGTACAGGAAATTTTAAATAAAAAGTTCAAAGCAACTGGTCATAAAAACTTATATTTTCCGCTCATGATTCCCATGAGTTTCATGCAAAAAGAAGCTGAGCACATTCACGGTTTTGCAAAAGAATGCGCCGTTGTGACGCACCATCGCCTGGCAACTGATGCTGAGGGCAAACTCGTGCCAGCGAGCCCACTCGAAGAACCGTATATTATTCGCCCCACTTCCGAAACAATTATTGGCGATGCTTTTTCACGCTGGGTTCAATCTTATCGCGATTTACCTTTACTCATTAATCAATGGGCAAACGTTGTTCGTTGGGAAATGCGCACGCGTTTATTTTTACGCACCACCGAATTTTTATGGCAAGAAGGTCACACCGCACACGTGACAGCCGATGAAGCTATGCAAGAATCATTGCAAATGCTCGATGTATACGCCGATTTTGCCGAAAATTATTTAGCGATGCCGGTTATCAAGGGTGAAAAAACGGCAAGTGAGCGTTTTCCGGGCGCAGTAAATACTTACTGCATCGAAGCGATGATGCAGGACAAAAAAGCTTTGCAAGCGGGTACCTCACACTTTCTAGGCCAACATTTTGCACACAGTTTTAACATTCAATATTTAAGCGCAGAAGGTAAACAAGAGTTTGCCTGGACCACTTCCTGGGGTGTTTCGACGCGCTTAATTGGCGGCTTGATCATGACGCATAGTGATGATGACGGCTTAGTGTTACCACCGCGCATTGCACCTGCTCACATTGTGATCCTGCCAATTATTCATAAAGAGGAAGACAGAAATAACATCCTCGATTACTGTGAAAAATTAGCAGCTGATTTACGCAAAATTCCTTACCACGAACGCATGATTGAAGTAGAAATAGATACGCGCGAATTGACTGGCGGTGAAAAAGCCTGGAGTTGGGTGAAAAAAGGTATCCCAATACGTCTTGAGATTGGCATGAAAGACATGAGTGCAGACAGCGTATTCATGGGGCGACGCGATAAACCTTATAAAGACCGCAAATCCATTACTCGTCAGGAATTTATCAACACAGTTGTGAATGAACTGGATGATCTGCAGGCACAGTTATTGGCACGTGCACAAAAATTCCAGCAAGACAATACGGTTGTGATCGAAAATAAGGAAGACTTTTATACTCATTTCAAAAATAACGGCGGTTTTGTCCTTGCACACTGGAGTGGCAGCGCAGACATCGAGGCACAAATTAAACAGGATTTAAGTGTCACCATTCGCTGTATCCCTTTTACAAATCAATCGGCGCCAGGTAAATGCATTTTTACTGGGGAACCCAGTGCTCAACAAGTTATCTTCGCAAAAGCTTATTAATCCTTCTCACGCCCATTCAACAGACTGAATGGGCTTTTCATTGCATTAAGCCAAATGATATCTTCTCGTCTATTTTTAAACATAATAAGACGCGAGGCTCATCATGGAATCAAGAAAAACCAATGCATCCCTAAAATCTTCTAGCGAAACAATGGCAGAAATGGGCATTCAACCTTATTTGACCACTGCTATAACCATTACACCCCATACTGAAACTGAATCCGTAGAAAAAGAAACTGATCTAGCCGAGCAAATCAGCCGCTCAAAAACAGCTAGCGGCAAACGCGAAAAACTGACGCTTCCTTTACAACGCTCAATCGTCTTTGGCTCAAAACAATTAGGCAAAGGTTGGTTTGGAACCGTGACTGCGGCTACCCAAGCCGATCAACCACTGGCGGTTAAAATTGGCCTCCCATTAGATTCCACCCCCGCGAGACAGAGAAAATTTTTTAACAAAATCAATGAAGTTCCGGGACTGCTTGCGCCTGATGATTATCGTGTTCTTGCAACAGAAAACACGTCTTTTCAATTCATGCAAGTAATGGATTTTGGTGATGGCGAAAAATTAATGGCTTCATTACCCTCATTGAGTATTCAGAAAAGAATGATGATACTAAACCATGTCTTCTTCTCGTTACTCGACAGTTCAGTCGCCATGCAAGCGCGCGGCATTAAACATTTTGATCTTAAACCCAGTAATATTCTCATTAATACAGAAGGTGAGGTTAAAATTTGTGATTTTGACGGCGCTATTCTCGTCAAAAAGAATGGCAAAATTCCCCTTCGTCCGACTATATTGAATCAAGACATGCGTTATGCTCCACCTGAAATTCTCAATATGGATAAAGATTGCCATCAGTACACTTCTGAACAATTTTCCCAGATTGATTATTTCCGTTTAGGCGCAACCTTATTTGAACTTTTCTGCGTCAGTGATGCAGCCAAGCAATTCCTTCG
>CAYUYG010000100.1:0-6411 GCA_964449125.1 uncultured Coxiellaceae bacterium
CTTAAAGTAGATATGCTGACAACAAAAATGGATGTTACTACAGATAGACGTGCTTTAACCCAGATTTTGCTTAATTTAGCAAATAATGCTGTGAAGTTCACAGAAAAAGGGACTATTGAAATTAAAGTACGTAGTAAAAAAATCGATACAATAGAATTTATTGTAATAGATGTTATAGACACAGGAATTGGCATTAAACAAGAAGATAGAGAAAGGTTATTTAAGGCATTTGAGCGCATAGAAATACCAGGAAGACCTACAGCTGGGACAGGTTTAGGGCTATATGTAAGCCAAAAATTAGTTTTTTTAATAAAAGCAAAAATTGAATTTGAAAGTGAATATAAAAAAGGAAGTCGTTTTTCTATTTTGATACCTAAATTGTAGAGTATGCCAAAATGACAAAAATTCTAATCATTGAAGATAATAAAGATAATTTGGATCTCATGGTCTATTTATTTAATCAGTTTGGGTATTTGACCATAACCGCACTGGATGGAGAAGACGGCATTGCAATCGCTAAACAAGAAATGCCGGATTTGATTGTTTGTGATATCCAATTACCTAAATTAGATGGATATGAAGTAGTTAAAATTTTAAAAAATGATAAGGCACTAAAACATATACCGCTCGTTGCCGTGACAGCCTATGCTATGGTAGGAGATCGAGATAAAATTCGTGCTGCAGGCTTTGATGCATATATTTCAAAACCAATTAATCCAGCACAATTTGTCCATCAGATTGAATCTTTACTACCTGCAAAATTGCGTTCAAATATGCAATTAAAATCTCAACGAGTGCCAGCTGCTCTTGAAAAACAAGAAGAAAAAGTACACCTTGATAAATGTTCTACCGCTTTAATTGTTGAGAATTACTTAGCAAACTGGGAGCTATACAAAAAACTTTTAGAATCAATAGGCTTTGAAGTTGTTGGTGTTCAAACGGTTAAGGAAGGTCTTAATGAGTTGCAAGCAAAAATACCTGATATTATTTTATCTGACTTTCAATTACCCGATATTAGTGGCTTGGATTTTCTTAGATTGGTCCGAGAGAATGAATTTCGGAAAGCAATTCCATTTATAATTATGAGTGCAACTCATCCATCAGAAAATGAGTTACAAGAAATAAAAATGCTAAATGTAAATCGCTTTATATTATTACCTATTGATCCGAGTGAATTTTTAAAAATTATTAGAAATATATGCTCTGCTATTGAAAAATGATGGATATATTAATAAGTTGATTAAAACAACATTAGTTGTAGATGAACGTGTATGCTAAGCATGATTTATTTTACTTTGAAACACTAAGCTATAAGGCCAACAATATGAGTTTAAGTGTAGATCTGGCATAAAAATTTTTAAATTTCAGAAATTACAAAAGTATTAATTGCTAATGACGTTATGGCGCTGAAAACAGCTTTATAAAAAAACGACAATATAATTGATAATTGAGAAATTTAATCTAAGCTTTCACAATAACATGGTCCGACCCCTGTTTTAAGGTGAAATCGAGATATCCCCTCGACTTATGAATTTGCCTTGTTGACGATGCGCATAAATGAGTGCATTGAACGGCCATCAATAATCATGAAGCGCGGTTGTGCCATCACATTGTAATGTCGGTCTGCGGTGTGATCATCGATGCTAAATGCCATGGTATAGCCTGCTTTTTCTGCCTGGTGTTCCAGATAATTATCATAAATACCAAATGGCCATGCTAAATAGCTAACGTCAGTTCCCAATCGTTCTTCCAATATTTTTTTGGAATTTGCTAATTGGACTTGCACAAATTTGTCATATGCTTCAGGAGAAAGCCTTTTCTTTTCTTGTTTGAAATTGGGATGCCAATACGTGTGCCCTTGTATATCAAATAACCCAGTATTTTGTAATTCCTTCAGTTCTTTCCAAGTCATAGCATGTTGGCCACGTGAAATAGTCTGTGGATAGATGAATAGCGTGACAGGGATGTTGTATTTTTTTGCAAGTGGCAACATGTAGGTATAAACCGATTTCCAGCCATCATCTGCAGTAATGACTACTGACTTGGGCGGTAACGAATCTCGTTTTCCTTGCAAGTAAGCGACTGCTTCTTTTAATGGGATAATGGTAAAACCATTTTCTTTAAGCCATTTTAATTGCGCTTCCAATTTTTTAGGACTCATGTTCATGCTGCCGGGAACGGTCGGATTAAAATTGTGATAGCAAAGAATAGGAATATTAATTTGGTCAGTAGCAAAGACTATACAAGGATAGAGCATAACAATCGTCAAAAATAAGCCGTAGAAGCTCCGTATGATAGCTAACATACAACATCCTCCATGATGAATACATTTATTGTACACCAAATGTGGCGGAGAATTGCATACCCATTATCGTTAACTCGGGAAGAGTTTTTGCATGCTGAATTCACTGAAAGGCTTATCCGATAGCTCCTTTCATGCTGTACAAATATTATCCCGGCCTTCTTTTTTAGCTTTATATAGAGCTTTATCGACCCCAATAAAACATTCTTCGACTGTTCTTGCTTGTGAGGGAAAAATAATAATACCGCCAGAAATTGAGATTTTAATCATGGGGTATTCTTTAAAATGTATGTTTTTGACTGCTTCACGGAATTTTTCAGCTCTCTGTCGGGCATTATCCTGTTCGCCAGAGACGATAACAATAAATTCATCGCCACCATAGCGAAAACAATAGTTTGTCTCACGAAAAAACAATTTCATTAATTTTGCAAGATCACGAAGTATGATATCACCCGCATCATGTCCGTAGGTATCATTGATTTGTTTAAACAAATCAATGTCAAACATAATGATAGCAAACCTTGAGTTGTCACTTTCGGCTTTAACTGACAATTCATTCATGATGTTTTCTAAGTGGCGGCGATTATAAAGTCGAGTGAGAGAATCCTGTATTGATAAATCTTTCAGATTTTTATGCATTCTAACATTAGCTAGTGATAATGCCATGTCTCCAGCCAATCTATTCATTATTTCCCTTTCTTCCACGTTAGGTTCGACATTATCAAAAAAAATAGAGATGACACCAAGTAACCGGTTACCGGTCATCAAGGGAATGCACCAACATCCGTACCAAGTATCTTTTAAATGCTGACAGCCAATATGTTCATAGCTAAATTGCGAAATACTAGGTTGTCTAGAGCATACTGCCAAACAGTCTGTTGCTAAAAAACGTTGATTAATTTCCATTTGTGGCTTACCCCACACGATAACATTTTTCAAAAATTTTCTTGATTTCTGCATGATGGAGAGCGATCCAGAAAATTGAGGGAAAAGAACTTTTATATATTGTGAGAAAATGTTAAGAATTTCTTTTTCGCTGGTAGCGCGCTGTAAATAATAGACAATGATGCTTAAGGTTTCCATCATCATATTATGTTGCCGAAGCTTTGTTGCATAATCAATATTTTCAATTTTTAATTTAATATTTTTAATTAAGGTGGCATTTCCACTGTAGACATCAATAGCTAAATAAAAACTGTAGGTAAGAGTCGCGATAAACATACCAATATATATCTCTTTTCCGTCTAAAATTTGCATTACTTGCCAGGTTAGCAGTGGCATCAAGGATAAAATAAGATAATTAATAGAGGCAAGATAGCTAGCATGCAGACTTTGAATGGCTGCGCCTACGACACATAACACTATAATCATAACGATGGTTTGATGTTGAATGTCGGTAGGCATTAAAACACTAGCAATGATACCCCAGAATAAAGCCGTTAAACTGGACCCAAAGATATATAAATAATAATGTAAGTAATGCAAATGAATATTATTTTTTGTGTGCTTGTACCAAGCGGTGAGTACCAAACCTAATAATAAATTTAGATTCAATACAGCGTACCAAATCATTAAATAATGGTCATTAACGTTTCCAAATAATTGCCAAACAATAACGCCTGACATCAGCATTAAACTAAGTAAGCCAATCACTAAATTTCGATACAATATTTCGGTTAATTCTTGTTGAATTTCACGATCCAGGTTTTGGTCCGATCCGTGCCCAACCTGCATAGAATCACCGCTAATTAGTTATTATTATCCATTATAACGGTTCTGAGAGTGAGATTAATTAAAATGGATAGGAAAGAGTATCCATTTTTGATACCATAATCTTTATTAAAAATAATAATAAAATTAGATACTTTTAGGATTTTTAATATGAGTAAAGTATTGATTTTGGGTGGTTACGGCAATTTTGGAAAACGCATCTCAACTGCTCTATCCAAAAATAATCTTTCTATTATTATTGCGGGTAGAAATCGCAATAAAGCTGAACACTTACAAAACGAACTACACACATTGTATCCTGGCTGCCAAGTTGAAATTGCAATTTTTGATATTCATGCTCAATTTTCAGATCAATTACACATCTTAAAACCAGCCATTGTTATTAATACTTGTGGTCCATTTCAAACAAGCGATTACTCAATAGTTGAAAGCTGTATTAGCCAAAAAGTGCATTATATTGATCTTGCTGACGGCAGAGATTTTGTCAACAACATTGCTTCCTTTGATAAAAGCGCAAAAGATAATAATGTCCTGATCATAAGCGGTGCAAGTACGGTGCCTGGATTATCATCGGCAGTATTAGATTTTTATAAAAGTAATTTTTCTGAAATCGACTCATTAATATATGGCATCAGCCCTGGGCAACAAGCTGAACGCGGCATTGCGACGACCCAATCAATCTTAACTTATCTCGGTAAACCTTTAAAATTAATTGTAGGTCATCAATACCCAACCTATGGTTGGCAAGATGTATATCGTCAAGATTATCCTGAGTTAGGGAAGCGTTGGATGGCTAATTGTGATATACCTGATTTAGATTTATTTCCAGAAAAATATCAAATTAAGTTTATACAATTTTCAGCTGGAATGGAAAACACTTTCCTTCACTTAGGCATATGGATAACGTCTTGGTTAGTTCGTCTTGGCTTGCCCCTCAATCTCTCTAAGCACTCCGAAAAGCTTTTGCGTGTTAGTAAAGTATTTGACTATTTTGGTACACCCGATGGTGGCATGCACATGCTGATTAGAGGTAAAAATAGCGAGGGAAAAGATAAGGAAATAAAATGGTTTATTGTCGCTAAAAATGGCGATGGTCCTCAAATACCCTGCGTACCCGCCATTGTCTTAACCAAAAAATTGCTTGCTAAGGATATAAAAGAATTTGGTGCTATGCCTTGTGTAAGCATGATCACTTTAGATGAATATTTGGTAGAACTCAAAAATTTTTCAAATAGAACCTATGCGCTAATTTCAAAATAATTTTATAAAAAATTATTATCTCCTCGTAGAGCGAGGTGCTTTTGATAATAATCGTTGTTGCAGCGCTCTTGCTTCTTCATTCTCTGATTCAGATAGAGAGCTGTCTCGTTTTGTCACTCTACTGGGTTGAGAATGTATGCTTGTATGATGCATGAGTGCATTCACTTTGTTGGCGGCTTTAATTTTTTGTAGCACAATCTCTTTATTTTTTAAGTTATCGTATAGTTCCATGATTTTTTTAGGTGACATCACGCGCGAAGTAATTGCTTTTTTTGTTTCTTCATCCCTAGCAATATCAAAAATATCATGCACTTTATTTTGAAGATCAGGGAATGAACTTTCTTGTTCCATATTATACATCTCCCTTTCAATAAAATAACCCCGATCAATGAGGTATTTTGCTTCTTTGCTATTCATTAAACCTTCAAGAGACGTTGCCTCTAGTGCGTTGCCTTTAATGGTTGCTAAGGTTTTTTCTATCAATTCCTTAATATAATCGACGACTTCTTTTTTGGTCGTAACACTGGTACCAGTATCTAAAGCAGTTAGACCCAGTAAACCCTTTTTTTCTTTGACTAGTACCTCGGATTCAGTTATAGAAAGCGATACAATGTTTTCGGCTGGTATTTGTTGCGTACCATTTACGGTGAGGTAACCTTCCAAATTTATTTGGCTAATTTCTTTTTTTGAAATTTTTAAAAATTTATTTTCTTTCGTGTAAACCACAATATAAGAATTATCTTCATCATTATTTGCTACGTATAAAAAATCGAAGCGTGAACCATCAACTAATACAGCATGGCTAGTTAGGCTATCGGTGTCTATGCTAGTTCCTTCGACTGGAAAAACAGCATATCCAGCAATTTTTCCATAATATTTACTGGTTGTACTGCGATTTTGTGGGCAGGGATGCTGTAAAATGTCATTAATACCCATGAGGCTATCATTAAATTCATTACTGTAATTGTGTGCATTGGAAAAATCATCATGTAATAATGCTTCTAAACCTTGAATTGCTCCACCAGGTTGGTCTAATGAGCCTTGAGTAATGTCATCTAGATAATAACGCAGAGTACCTTCTACAACAGAGCGTTGAGCGCCATTTAACTCAGTCTTGA
>CAYUYG010000101.1:0-6393 GCA_964449125.1 uncultured Coxiellaceae bacterium
ACAAGAAAAATGATCATGTCAAACCGACCGATAAACAAATCAAAAAACGAGATAGCAAATCTTCCGACGAAAGACGAGTTAAAGTAAAGCATTCAAGCGCCACCCGCGAACCGATTGATTATGATTTACTAGATAGAGAAGATAAAATACGTTTGCAAAATACAAATGAAAATATCGAACGCATCAGTATTGTCATGGATGATTTGAAAGTCATCGCACTTGAACAAGGTCAAGAACTGGATGAACATAACCTCCGCTTGCCGACGTTGCAAAAAACATTAAATGAAGCTGAAATTGTTATGGAAAAACAAACCGCTCGTATCTTAAAAAATTATTGATAACGGGGTCACCATGCTATCAGGAGATATAAAGCAGCTAGAACAAAAAATTGTCGACTTAAAAAATAGGTTGATGGAGGGAGCAATAACCAATCTCGATAAATTTGAATTTAATTCGAAAAACTTTCAACCAATAAATTCGATTATCGGACACACTTATCTTCCTAGTGCGTATTTTGACAAAAACATATCAAGTATTTCGCAGGTCGTGGATGAAATTAAAAACCAAAGTCGCCTGAATCATGGCAAAGAATCCCTAGCTTATAAAGAGGAATTAATGCGCCTGAAACACTTCTTAAAATCACTCTACCATTGTATTATTGACGTGGTTAGACTTAAAAACGATAGAATCGATGAAAAAGAAATTAATGCTAGACTGATCATTTTTCTTAATGATACCAAAACGCATCGTAATCTTCCTGCAAAAGGCTGGCGAAAACTGACTAAACCCGTTATTCACTTATGTCGGACGATCAATTCAACATTTAAAAATAGTTTAGCCAGTCTTGGTTTATTTACCAAACCGCGTCGTCAAACTGATAATAGCAGTTGGGCAGATTTAACCGATAAGTCAAATAAGCTTGCTCATACTTTAAGAAATGTTGGATTGAAATAAACAAACTTTACTAAGAGATATTTATGGAAAATAAACAGTGGATTTATAAAAAACGTCCTGACACCATGGTGGGGCCTGAACATTATGAGTTAGTGACACAAGATTTGTCGACTAATCTTGCCCAGAATGAAGTATTACTTGAAGCAAAATATATTAGCGTTGATCCGTACATGCGTATTCAACAATCAACGCAACGTAATTGGGAGAAACCTTTCCCGCTGAATGAAGTTCAACAAGCGAGTGTGGTTGGTCAAGTTCTCAAAAGTAAAAGTAAGGCATTTCAAGAAGGGGATTGGGCTTTAGCGTATTCAGGATGGCAAACTCTCTCCATTAATCATCAATCCGAATTAACCAAGTTGGATCCGCAACTTGCCCCCGTCACCTTTGCATTAGGCGTGCTGGGCATGCCAGGACGCACTGCTTGGTTTGGCTTAACCGAAGCGGGTAAAGCCAAACCTGGCGAAACAGTGATTGTTTCTGGTGCAGCCGGTGCGGTTGGTTCGCTAGTCGTCCAATTTGCTAAGCTGCAAGGAACAAATGTTATTGCGCTGGCTGGAAGCGATGAGAAAACAGCGTGGCTGACTCAGGAACTGGGTGCGGATTATGCGCTCAATTATAAGCACTTTAACAATAGTGAACAGTTAGCCGCGAAAATTCGCGAAATGAGTGATGGAATTGATATTTATTTTGATAATGTTGGCGGCTGGATAACCGACGCTATTATTCCTCTCAGTAATTTACGGGCACGGATCATTATTTGCGGACAAATTAGTCAATATAATGGTGCGCTGGATAATCCAGAACTGGGACCGAGATTTTTACATCATTTAATTTATCAGCGCGCTACGATTCAAGGTATTTTAGCGCGTGATTACACACATCGTATGCAGGAAATGTTAAAACCGGTGCAGCATTTATTAAAGACAGGTAAATTAAAATATCGTGAAACGATTGTTGAGGGGTTCGAGCAATTACCCAATGCACTCAATCAACTTTTTACTGGTCAAAATGTCGGTAAACTCATTGTAAAGGTGTGATGTGAAAAAAATTTATAGCAGCGAAAACCGAGTATTTATTTATTTGCTTAAAGCGAAGCTTGAAGAACAAAACATTGTTTGTCTTATTAAAAATGCAGACATTTCTGGGCCTGCTGCAGGTGAAATACCGCCTGTGGTGGCCAAACCTGAGCTTTGGATTATGGACGATAATCAATACCTTTTAGCTAACCAAATTTTACAGGAAGCACTTTCAAAACATGCCACCATCCAATCCAGTTGGGATTGTCCGCAATGTCATGAACACATTGAAGGCCAATTTGATGTCTGTTGGAATTGCGGTCAGAGTAGGTCCTAATCTAGCAAAAACGTCGGAGAATAACCTAGGGCAGGTGGCGCTACACTGATTAGCGGACACAAGGATTCGTTAGTATAGGGAGTTGATGTACTCCAAAAATTTAAATGCGCGCTCGATTGTGGAGGTGGAAAATACGACGGACAGCCGCTCACGACACTCTCTGCATAGGCTGTGACGGCTCTTTCAGCCTTATTCAGGCTGTAATTAACGACTTGCGTTAATTTTCTTAATACTAAGGCGGTGGAAGATGGTTTTGACATTGAAGCCTGAGTTTCAGTTATATCGAGTGCTGAATGTTCTGTAAACCATCTTTCATTAAATAGTCTTGCTGCTTCTATGTCCAGTTCGCCCAGGGTCGTTGGATAATTAAAAGGATTCGGCAAGTTTTTTATAAATAAAAGATCGCCCTCGCCATCCAAAACATGGGTAGGAATAGGATGATCAACGACTACTTTACAATCTTCCTCATACGCCATCACGGTTTTAGCGCAATCTAAGTCGTTCTGAGGCGATTTCTCTGTAATAAAAGGAGCATAATCGCCAGGATCATAAGGCCGAAAATGCTTGGCGCCCAGAATTCCGTGCATGCTCTCATGCAGAAACATGTAAATATCTTTAGGCGTGATAGTATCGGTTTTTATATCCTGTAGGGCGGTAAATCGCATATTAGTTAGATGCGGATAAGTTGTCATAAAGGTGTAGGCGCGCTCTGAATCCAAATTCAAATCAGCCAAGATAAAATAAACGTTTTTATCGAGTATTTCATGACTATCGCTTGTTAAAAAACGGATCGGCAGCTCGGCTTTTTCAAGCCATTCGGTTTCGGCGATTTTTTGTAATAGAGCAATAACATCGGGATCGAATGCTTGAAGCTGCATAATTTCAGGCAAGTCAGTCCTTCTGTCAAATAGCTGTTTTTCAAAAAATTGCTGGAACAGTGCGTAGGAAAAAGAAACATAGATATAGGGGTCGCCTTGATGCAGGGGCCATTTAATCGGTTGCTTATCCGGCGCATAAATATAAGAAGTAGCGTGGTGGTTAGTTCGACGATTTAAGGACATGGTTGTTACTCTAGAATTTCTAGCCGGTATGATATCAAGCAGCCTTGGACGTGTAAATTTTATTCTTTTTTACTAAAATAGAGTATTTTTGTGGGCCATCAATGGAGAAAGTATTGGGTTTTACAGTGCGTTTTATTATACTCAAGCATTAGAGAGCAATATCAAGGAAAAGGATGTTCAACCTCGATGCGGTCACATCCCGAAAGATGTTATACCGTTTTACCCTGAATTTTTTTTTAGTCAACGCTTGCCTGTCATTAATTGTTGGCCTTAATTATATTACGGTATTGCCAAGTTTTCAGACAATGACTGAGAATACGTTCGCCACCGTGTTTTTGTGGTTTTTTTTAGTCACTTCGTTTATTGCACAAATCGCTTTATTATTTCTTTTCTGTTTTCTCTTGGTGGGCTTGGTTAACTGGCTCATGCCCAAACGCTGGCTTATTTTCCTTTTAAGTATTGTATTAGGTTCAGCCATACTTTTTTGCCTGCTCGGTGACAGCATTGCATTCCGTTTATATCATATGCATTATGCCGCCGTGGGCATCGAAATTTTTAAAGTTAACGCGCTTTCTCAAGTTATTTCTTTTTCAGTTGCTGAAGTATTTAAATTGGTTGTCGCTAGCATTATTTTGTTTTTGCTTGAAAGCTTAATCGCCTGGCAAGTGTGGCAGCATATTAAAAAAGGCTTGGCAGGACAATGGTGTTATATAGTGGCTGCCAGCTTTACTTTTACAATTATTTTGTCCTACGCACTTAATTTTATGGCGCGTAATGACATACGCGGTTTAAGTGCAAATAATCGCTATTTGATGGTTAAAGCTACCCGTTACCTCCCTTATTATGATGAAATCTATCAATTACTTTTGCCCTTTAGCAATACAGTACAACGTATACAAACCGCAAGTGGCGCCATTAATTTTACGCCCTACGATAGCTCACAGCCCTTAAATTATCCCAAACAAACCTTACAATGCCGCCCATCTTCTAAACCCTTAAATATTGTCGTTATTGCTATCGATACCTGGCGTTTTGATGCCATGAATAAAGCCGTCACACCTAATATTTATCGTTTTGCACAAAAAGCCTCTCAGTTTCAAAATCATTGGAGTGGTGGCAATTGCACGCAGAGCGGCTTGTTCTCATTCTTTTATGGGTTGCCTGGCAATTATTGGGATGCTTTTTTAACTCAGCAACGCGGACCTGAATTTATTCATCAATTAGTGAAAGCTAATTATAAGATGGCTATTTTTACGAGTGCTGCTCCGACGTTTCCCGCTTTTGATCGCACCATTTTTCAAGAAATTAAGCAGGAACTCGTGATCACCCCGGGTGAAACAACCGTCGCACGCGATCATATGATCACAGAAAATTTCAAAAAGTTTTTAGATAAGCGCGATACAAAACAGCCTTTCTTCAGTTTTGTATTTTACGATGCCGTGCATAATTATTGTGAGAATGCGACGCCCAGCCAACATCCTTTCAAACCTTGGCTTAAGGTATGCAACCGATTAATGTTAAAACAGAATAGTAATCCGAGACGGTATGTAGGGCGTTATTTGAATGCGGTGTACTTTGTCGATAACGAAATAAAACAAATTTTTTCAAGTTTGGAAAAACAAGATCTATTAAAAAATACCATCGTTATTGTGACAGCTGACCATGGTGAAGAAATTAACGATCAGTATTCAGGTTATTGGCAACACGCCAGTGCGTATACACCTTATCAATTACATACGCCTTTCCTTGTTTACTGGCCGGGCGAAAAAGCCAAGGTCTACAAGCATTTCACAACGCATTATGATTTTGTGCCAACCATGATGACGCGCGTGCTAAATTGCCAAAATCCCAGTACTGATTATACAATCGGTACCTCGTTATTTAATCCCGGAAAACGCCCCGTGTTGATTTCTGGTAGTTATGCAGATTATGCCATCATTAGTAAAAATCAGATTGCACGTATCTATCCCGCTGGCGATTATGGGCTGGATGATGCCAAAGGACAGCCGCTTGCCACGCGATCTCTGGAACCTAAACCTTTATTACAAGCGTTTACATATTTGCATAGTTATTTTAAATAATAATTTAAAAGAAAACACCCTATATTGCATAAGGTGTTTGAGAAAGAGCAGGGTAGATTAGTTTAAAAAGTTGGAATGACTAAGCCAGTTTTTATCAGGATAATACGCCACAACCAGTGCATTATTTTTAATTGTCTTGATCAAGGATGCAATAACATCTTGACTCACTGCCCAACAACCCCAGCTTCGACCGAGACGACCCGTTTTAGCAATGCTTGCGCTCACATAGTTCGCACCATGGAACACAATACTACGACTAAAAGCTTTGTCATTAAAACCGGATTCCAGACCTTGTACATGCAGTGAATTGCCATGCTTACCAGAATAAATATCGGCGGTTACAAAAACACCAATACTTGATTTCAAGCTTTCGGGTTTATTAGAAAATGATTGCGCGTCGATATTACCACTATTTTTTCCATGCGCCACCCAGGTATTGAATAATACTTTTTTATTATCGAGATCAATCACCCACAGACGACGTTCCGATGAAGGCTTGGAATAATCAACCAGTGTTAAGTATGGATTGGAGGTAATGCCTTTTTGTTGCGCATGCTGATAGGCAATCAAACCAACCTTAAGCACTTCTTTATTAAGATTCGCCGCTTGAGGTTCGATGGCATTAATTTCATCATTAATCCATTGTGAATTGGTGTTTGTATCAGTATTGGTAGCTACCTTTGCAACGGGTTCCGATGTCGTGGGTACAGTTGTTGGTTTGCTATTCACTGTTTTAGGTAATAACAAAAACACAGTGAAGCCGATTATAAACACAACCAAAGCAGATAATAGATATTTGATTTTCATACCAAGCCTCGTATTTTTTAAACTATGTGAATAAATATATTGAGATATTGACTAGAGGAGTTTTTGAGTTTGGTTAGTTTAAAGAAACCAGGTTAAATAAAGCTTAAGAATTGAACAGATCAATAAAAATACAGATA
>CAYUYG010000102.1:0-6376 GCA_964449125.1 uncultured Coxiellaceae bacterium
ATGGATGGAGTAATCTTAGCATCTAAGCAACGCTAACATAATTTTTAAGCCGTACTTTCTGATCTGGTTGTTACCATAATAGCTTTTAATATTGCGTCCTGAGCGATTAAATACTCTTTAACTAGTGCGAGAGATTTGGTAATTAGCGTTGTACCAACTTTATTACCTTGCATGGCTGGTAATACTGCTATTTGCTCTAACTCAATTACTGCCTCCTTTCTAAATCCACTTTTTTGTAACCACTGAATATATCCAATAACTTTATCATCTGCATTTATTGCAACAAACATCATAATTCTAGGATAGGCATTTAAGTTACAAATAACCCATTTTTTAGAAGCTAACTGCCTAGTAAAAGATTTTGTATGAATCATTGATACTGTCTCAACGTCATTTATTTTCATTGGTCTAATGGTTATCATGTTATTCTCGTTTGCAATTAATTATATGAAACAATCGCTTAATAAAAATCCTATCCCTATTGCGATAAGCTTGAAAGTATCGAATAGAAAATGTACTTGATCTATCTGTAAGATCAAATAAAAACGGGATTTGGTCGTGTGTCACAAGCTTCGAAGCTGTTTTCACTAAGCTAGTTTAATTTTTCAATTGTAATTAATCTATATGGGATCATTCAATTGCTAAATATTAATTTTAATATCATGGTAAAATAATTCATACGGTAGAAATAGTAAGTTGATCCTTAAGGATTAATATGGCAATTCCTGTGAGTAAATCTGCAAGTTCGGCAATCATAGGGATCTATCGATTATTACTCGCTGTGTTCATTATTGGTTGCCTTTATTACGGCCAGTCATTATTTATACCTCTGACATTAGCTGCATTATTAACCTTTCTGTTATCGCCTTTAGTTACCCGTCTGGAATATTGGTTAGGTAAAATACTAGCCATTTTATTGGTGGTAGTAATGGTTTTTATTTTTGTTGGCACGATTGGGTATGTATTAACTAATCAAGTAGTCGATTTTACGACTAAGTTACCTGATTATAAAATTAACATTGAGCACAAACTAAATGCATTTCATATTCCACAAGATAGTCCTTTAACTCGAATCTTAGATACAGTAGACCAATTAAAAAAACATCTTCCTGGACAAATACCAAATAAAGTAAAAAATTTATCCTCAGCTGACCAACCCGTTCCAGTTAATATTATCGCCAATTCGACAACTGACTTAACCATCATTATCAAAAATTTTTCTGCTACGCTTCTTGATTTTATTGGCTCAACCGGATTAGTTTTTTTGTTGCTTATCTTTATGTTGTTATGTCGCCAGGATCTTCGGGGCAGACTAATTAGATTGATTGGATCACATCGAATTAGCGCAACGACTCGCGCAATGGATGATGCGGGACAACGTGTAGCACAATATTTAATGAGTCAACTCTTATTAAATTTTGTTTATGGTATTTTTATTGCGATTGGCTTGTATTTTATTGGCGTTCCTAATGCTATTCTTTGGGGAGGATTAGCTTTTCTATTGCGCTTTATCCCTTATTTAGGGGCTTGGATCGCTGCCATACTTCCCTTTATCGTTGCATTAGCCACCTCCAACAGCTGGCTAGTCCCTGTTTTGACAATTATACTCTTCGGGAGCTTAGATTTAGTTACTGCAAATTTTGTTGAACCTTTACTTTATTCTACAAGAACCGGTGTTTCTGCTTTTGCATTGATCGTTTCACCAATCTTTTGGCTGCTTTTATGCGGACCCATTGGACTTTTACTATCCGTACCAATTACGGTGTGTCTGGTTGTTATGGGCAGACATATTCCTAATTTATCATTTTTAAGCGTTGTATTAGGGGATGAAAAAGCGCTTGCTCTTTATGAAGAGTGTTATCAAAGATTGGTAGTAGGTGAAATTACCGAGGCTTTAGGATTAATTAATAATTATTTAAAAAATAATTCATTAATTAATCTCTATGATGTAGTCTTTATTCCAATGTTAAGTGCTGCAGAAACGGATCATCGTCAAGAATTACTCGATGATGACCAACTTGCCTACCTATATCAAAATATCCAAGATATTTTAGAAGATTTAGATCAAAATTACCCTATTCTTTCTTCCGTTGCGAGCAAAGATAATACTAATATCGTTAGTGATTTTTCTAAGATTTTATGCGTACCGCTAGAGACTGAACAAGATGAATTAGCTAATACGATGTTAGTACAGGTACTAAATAGATCAGCCTTTAATGCCACTAATTTAACGATAAAATCGACGTATGAAGAAATTTCATCGACCCTAGAAAATGAAAAAATTGTTACGATTTTTATTTCAGTTGTGGATCCTTCGTCGTTTATTCCGGTGCGGAAATTATCTGCCTATTTACACCATAAATTTCCTAAGTTAAAAATTATTTTAGGTTTATGGGGATTCGAAGAAATCAATTCTTCCCTGCATGAGCGATTAAAACTTTCTGGAATAGAGATGGTTATTTTCTCATTAGAAAATGCCGTTAACCAACTGAAAAAATCAAATGAATAAATCAAATGAATAAATCAATACCATTAACCATTTTATTGAGGTTTTAAAAACTGATTAATCGTATCCAATAATCTTTCTGGCGAAGTTTTAGACTTGATCAGAACTTCCTGGACATATTGCACAAATTTAGGATCCAGGTCATCACGTGAAAATACAATTACTGGGATATTGTGTTCAGCTAATGCCGGCAAAATTTCTGCGCCATTACCATCTGGCAAGAGCAAATCAATAATGGCCACATCAAATTTCTGTTTATGCAAAATATCTTTTGCTTCACGGATAGTGGTTAAGCTCACAATTTTAGCTCGATCAGAAAATAAATTAATAACAATCTTCTGTACATCAATATCATCTTCGACATGTAGCAAACGTGGCTTATCCGTCTTAATACGATCGCTAATCGTTGAAAATGCTTTGGCTAGTTTATTAAAATCGACGGGCTTATTAATCCAGTCAACTACCTGCACCGCATTGCCATTTGTGTATGATTTGGCCTCATTCGCAATAATAGAAATGATAATAATTGGAATATTCGGATCACGTGCCGTATCACGTAATTCTTTTATTAGTTGAATACCATCCATGTCCGGTAAAACTAAATCAAGCAGCAATGCATAATAGACATTATCTTCCAGATTGCGTTTGGTTTGCGCTGCGGTAAAACAAATTTCCCCGACAAAACCCGCCCCCTCAACTAATTCTTTTAAATAGACAGCTTGATCTTCATCATCCTCACATATCAGAATTCGATTAATACTAGGCGAAATTTCAGTCGAGCTGCCCATCGCGATTTGTTTCACATCAGTACTGGGCAAATCAAAATAAAAAACTGTTTCTTTGCCTGGCGTACTTTTAAAACCCATCGTACCGCCTAATCTTTCAATAATGGCCTTGCTAATGGACAAACCAAGTCCGGTACCGCCTTGTGATCGTACTGATGAAGCATCCGCCTGGGAGAATTTTTGGAAGATTTTATCCTGGAAATTCTTCGGAATACCAGGCCCATGATTGGTTACGCTTATGCGTACACCATTACTTATTTTCTTCATCTCAATTTTTATTTGACTACCTTCGTTACCAAATTTTGCAGCATTTGAAATCAGGTTAGCTAGCACTTGCATAAAACGATCGATATCCACGCTTATTTGTACATGTGGGATAAGTTTGCTGACGACTTGCTTGTTATATTTTTCGATATAAATTTGGTTATCGACGATAGAATTTTTTATTAAATCAGCCGTATCATAAGTATGAAGGCAAAAATTCATTTTCCCTGCTTCAATTTTTTCAATATCCAAAATGTCATTAATTAAATGCACCAGACGTTCACAATTATTATTAGCTATCTCCAATAAATGCAACGTTTTCTCTGAACAGCTACCTGCTGCGCCACCCAAAATTAGACTAATCGATCCGCGTATGGAGGTAAGCGGTGTGCGTAACTCATGACTGACGACTGAAACAAATTCATTTTTTAACGTTTCTGTTTTTCTACGCTCGGTTAAGTCTCGCGTTACTTTGCAATAAGCAATGAGGCGTCCTTTCTCATCATAAATGGGAGTTATGACAACATTAGCCCAAAATTTCGAGCCATTTTTTCGCACGCGCCAACCTTCTTCCTCATAACGACCGTGTTCTTTTGAAATTTGTAATTCATGCGCTGGATGATGCTTCCTTAATGCATCAGATGGATAAAAAATAGAAAAATGTTGGCCAATAATTTCGTGGCTTTTATACCCTTTAATACGTTCCGCACCCATATTCCAACTGGTTATATAACCATCTTTATCAAGCATAATAAATGCATAATCCTTGCTGTTTTCAATAAATAAACGGAAACGTTCTTCGCTTTCTCGCAAGCGTTTATTGGATTCTTCAATTTCTTGTGCACGTCGAAAAATTTCATTTTCCATTTGATTTTTTTGTGCTTCATATTCTTGCATATTCATTTGTTTATATTTAATGAATTCAGTAACATCTTCAACACGATGAATGATAAAATGTACTTTATCACCTATCAAAATCGGTATATTAAGCGGACTCCAATAACGTTCTTCATATACCTTCTCATCCTGCTCGGAAGGTATATTATATTTTTGCACGGCCATGGTATCCGCAATTTTATTTTTGATGACGCGGTCTAATGAACTTCGAAGATTTGTAATCGCATTTTCGCCCTGCACTTGTGGAAAAACATCAAATATATTTTTGCCTATGACAGTCTCAGCATTAATCTTGGTCGCTTTAGCATACGCGGCGCTGACCATAGCAATGTCGAATTTAGTATTTAGAATAAGATAAAGATCTGACGTCGATTTCAGGAAAGTTTGTAAATTCAATTGCGTTAATGAAACATTTTTTTCCATGGGTATTTAAAAACTCCTTATTTATCTTCTATTATAATCTAGTTATGACGCTTCCTTTTCTAACAACTTGATTTATCAGGATTTATTTATTTTCCTGGGCAGTTTTTATCCTGTTAAGGGAGAATAATTTTCTCCAAAAGAGGCTGCTGAATTCAAAAGATAAATGCAGCAGCCTTTTTGACAATGTTACATTGAGCAATACCTTCTCATAGGTCGGAATGCACACCTTCTTTAGCAATCACTGTATCCTTGGCTAAATATATTTCTGTTCCAATAATTTTCTCTTTTCACTAAATGAAGTTAGCGATTCTTTGATAGCTGCACTGTTGCCATTTTTAAAGATGGCATCCAAGGTTTTTTGCATAGCGAAAATTGCAGCGCGTTGTAAAATAGAAAGCATAATTACAATGTTATAGCCTAAGGTTTTGAGTTTCTCGACTGTCACCAAAGGTGTTTTTCCGCCTGCCCTGTTTTAAGGCTTACATTTGATGCGGCGCTTATTGCCATTCTATGTTTGGTTAATTAGCGGAGAGCATTTACAACTCTTATGTCTCCTCGTAATTGCCTCCGGCACGATTGACTTCGAGAGTGAAAATATCCGGACGATTATAATGGCCTGCAAAATCTTGGACTATTTTCATTTTATCCCACATGTCCATATCCATATCTGCATACAAAATGCCTTCCTTACCACCATCAAGTGGCTCACTAATGATGGCGGCGTTAGGTGAAACGATAACTGCGCCACCCTGACCGATACCGACAGTTAAGTCTACTTCTGGTTTACCAATCATTTTTGCGAGCTCTTTGTAGAATGCTTGGTCAATCACGCCACACGCACTGATAACAAATGCTTTTGACATAATTGCGAAATGTCTAGCGGTTAAGCACGCGACATCAGGCAAATCGGGATCACCCTCACCAACCATAAAAAAGTGTGGAGGCCAACTCATTGCGTGGATCCGTGGACCATGGTCAATGAGATCGAATCCAGCTAAGGGATTGGAGTTTTCCGAGCAGGCTAAAGCACTCACTGGTCCAAAAGGTGTATCTATCACAGTTAACGTATCACCCCAACCACCCCAATGAACTATCCGTTCATAGCCTGTTGGTGTTAACTTCCGGTGTTTACCAAGTAGCTCGCCACTAGGGCCAAAGAAGAGTTGGGTATTGAACAATGAACCTGTGTGTGATCGTGAACGCTCGCAGACACCGATGATTACATAGCATTGGGCATTACGCGCTGCTTCGCCTATTTTTGATGTCTCAGGTCCAGGCACATCGATAGCATTTTGAGACAATCGCAAGTTGAGATCATCAAGTTCTTTAGAGACAGCGGGCAAAAACTGAAACCAAGTAGGATGACCCGGAAGAAAGCCCTCAGGAAAAACCACTATATCGGCTGAATTGCCTCCAGCCTCATGAATCAAAGCACACGCTTTTTCAGTGGTTGCTGCTGCGTCCAACGATGGGACGGTGCATTGCAGCCGGGTTCGTCGGA
>CAYUYG010000103.1:0-6341 GCA_964449125.1 uncultured Coxiellaceae bacterium
CTCACCTTCGCCAATAGTACACAGGTCCCGCAGCAAGTATAATGACAGCAGCACACTGGAAACCAGCAGCGCGCTGATGGCCGTGGCCTTGATGATGTGCGTTGCAATGTAACGTTCCAGTAATTTCATGCGTTCATTGTCCGTTAATGCGCCGGTTTAAAACAAAAGTACGAGAGCACCAGCGTAAACAGCAAGACAATGCCATGCACCCACCACATACCAAGATGGATGGAAACCGAACCTTGTTCCATCCAATGACGCGCAATGGAAAGCAGCTGGATATAAACAACGTAAATAATGACAGCAGGCAATAACATGATATAGCGGCTTTGACGCGGGCGCACACGACTTAAAGGTACTGCGAGCATTGCCAGCAAAAAGGCTGACAACGCAAGCGAAAAACGCCACTGCAACTCAGCCGCGCTTTTGGGATTGGCATATGTTAACCAAAGCTGCCAGGTTGGCATTGATTCAACTTCTTGATGCACAGCATGCATATCGCTTTGCGGAATACGTACATAATATTTTTTAAATTGGATAATTTTAAAATCATTCTGACCCGGAACCCCTTCATAACGATAACCATCTGCCGTTACAAAATACTGCTCTTTGCTTTTTGGTTCCTTAATTTGATAACCTTGGTCGGCGATCACCAACATCCAGGAGCTTTGTTCGGTACTATCGGGGGAGCTCGCTTTTTTTTCCTGAGCTAAAAAAACATTTTCCGCTCGTTTTCGGTCACGCGATAATTTTTCCACATACATGACATGCCTGCCATCGGGACTGGCTTGAAAACGGCCAGGGATCATCGTTTGCACCAAATGCACGGTCGCTTCATCACTGGACATGACTTGTTGCCGTTTCGCTGAGATAAGGGGATTCACCCACATCATCAGCGCCAGTACAATTGCAGCGACACCAAAGGCCACCATCATACTGAGAACCAGGGTACGTCGGCTGCCAAAACCAGACATTTGCAGAATAAACATTTCATTGTCGGCATACAGTCGACCAAACGCCAATAAGATACCGAGGTAAAGGCCGAGTGGCAGGAGTAAGGCCAGCAAATAGGGAATTTCGAAACTAACTAATAATAGCAGCACATCAGTCGGAATTTTTCCAACGGCTACAAAGTTGAGATAACGCACGAGTTGTTGACTTAGAAACGCAAGTAATAGCACCGTCGTAACAACCAATAATGCATTGACTATTTCCCGCGTCAGATACCGTGTGACAATCACTACCGCAACCCTTCCTTCTTATTACTGCACGCATTATAGCAATCACAAGGTGACAAATCATTTTTTTTGAATACACTTAGTAGGTTCAGTTTTAATACTATTATGATTCCTGGAGTAGCCATGAAATTTAGCCTGACAACCGCGCGGCCTGAAAAACAACAAAATCACTGTATAATTATTGGGATAGGTGAAGATAATCAACTAACTTCTACCGCAAAAGAAGTCGATAAATTAGTGAACGGCGCCCTCAGCAAACTACTCAAACAAAACATTTTTGAAGGTAAATTAGGTCAAACCTTGCCACTTTTTCATATCGGTGGATTTAGCCAGATTATTTTAGTGGGCTGTGGCAAATTGGGCACCCTCAAGTCGAGTGGCTATCGCAAAGTCGTGAATGCCGCTGTTAAAGCTGCCACAGCACTGAAAGTCACTCACGCAGTCTGCTACTTAACCGAACTTGCCGCCGATGACAGAAAATCCCCTTGGGCTGTCAAACAGATCGTTGAAGCCGCAGGCGATGCCATCTACCGTTTTGATGTTTTTAAAAGTCAAAAAGAACCCGCCGTCATCTTAAAAGAATTAGCCATTTTCTTGCCTGATGAAAAACAGCGCAAAGCTTGTGACCAAGCCTTAAAACAGGGGAATGCGATTGCCGATGGAGTGACCTTTACCAAAAATCTAGCAAATATGCCCAGCAACGTCTGCACGCCATCTTTTATTGCTGAACAAGCCAAACAATTAGCAAAAAATTATCCTTCCATTTCGATCAAGGTACTAGAAGAAAAAGACATGGCGAAGCTAGGTATGGGCGCCTTGCTCGCGGTTTCCCAAGGCAGTGCGGAAGATGCCAAAATGATTTGCCTGGAATACAAGGGCGGCGCTAAAAAACAGGCGCCTGTTGCCTTGGTCGGTAAAGGCGTTACCTTTGACACCGGCGGTAACTCATTAAAACCCGCAGACAGTATGGTGGGGATGAAGTACGATATGTGTGGCGCAGCGACGGTTTTAGGTACACTGAAGGCAGCGGCCGAACTCAATTTACCAATCAATGTTGTGGGCATTATCCCATCAGTTGAAAACATGCCAGGCGGCACGGCTTACAAGCCTGAAGATATCGTCATGAGCATGTCTGGGCAAACCATTGAAGTCATCAGCACGGATGCGGAAGGACGTTTAATCCTCGCCGATGCGCTGACTTACTGCGAACGTTATAATCCGGACGTCGTGATTGATATTGCCACCTTAACTGGAGCAGTCGTCATTGCGCTGGGTTTTCATGCGACTGGTTTAATTAGTAATAATGAAGACTTATCCAAAGATCTCTTGAAAGCAGGCGAAGAAGGCAATGACCGCGCCTGGCCGCTGCCCTTATGGGACGATTACCAGGAACAAATCAAAAGCCCGTTTGCAGACATGGCAAACACCGGTGGTCGCAGCGCAGGCACGATTACGGCAGCCTGCTTTTTATCACGGTTTACGAAAAAATTTAAATGGGCGCATCTTGATGTCGCCGGTACCGCTGCGATGATGATGGGTACGCAGGAACGCATGGCAACTGGACGTCCTGTACCGATGTTGGTGCAGTACTTAATTGACCGGTCAAGCCACTAATGAGCACCGTTGATTTTTACGTTCTGAATGAGACTAGCAGTCAACGTTCGCTACATTTTGCGTGCGGATTGTTGGAAAAAGCTTATCTGGGAAATCAGCGCGTGTATATTCACGCGCCTTCCAATTCAGAAGCAGAACGGCTTGATGCTTTATTATGGACGTATCGTGATGACAGTTTTTTGCCACATCAAATTTGCTCGGCAGAAAATCTGGATTGTCCAATCTTAATCGGCACAGGTGAGGATTATCGCGCGGGTACACGCGATATTTTAGTTAATTTAAGCCCCAGCGTTCCGCCTTTCTACAAGCAGTTTAAACATATCATTGAAATTATTTTCACCGATACAACTGTGCAGCAATTAGGACGCGAACGTTTCAAGCATTATCGTAACGAGCAATGCGAAATCAATACACATAAAATTTGACGCATGCAAGATTGAAGAGAGCAATATGACAACGATTGAAAAAACATATACCCCACAGGCGATTGAAACACACTGGTATCACACCTGGGAAAAAAATGGTTATTTTGCACCATCAGGCAAAGGTGATCCTTATTGCGTGATGTTACCGCCACCCAATGTCACCGGTAGTTTGCACATGGGTCACGGTTTTGGTTTCACACTGATTGATGTTTTAGTGCGCTATGAACGCATGTGCGGCAAGAATACCTTATGGCAAACCGGCACCGATCACGCTGGCATCGCCACGCAAATGGTCGTGGAACGCAAACTCACGCTTGAAGAGAAACAAACTCGCCATGATTTAGGTCGTGAAAAATTTGTTGAAAAAATCTGGGAATGGAAAGAAGAATCAGGCGGCAATATTACCCGACAATTACGCCGTTTGGGTGCATCAATGGATTGGGAACGAGAACGTTTCACCATGGATACCACTCTCTCGCATGCCGTGCGTGAAGTATTTATTAAGCTGTACGAAGAAGGTCTCATTTATCGCGGTACCCGCCTCGTCAACTGGGATCCGGTATTGTTAACGGCGATTTCAGATCTTGAAGTCGTGAATCACGAAGAAGACGGTAAACTTTGGCATATTCGTTACCCGCTCGCCGATGGCAGCGGCCAGCTTGTTGTGGCAACCACCCGACCAGAAACCTTGCTCGGCGATGTCGCCGTTGCCGTGCATCCAGATGATGAACGATATCAAGCACTGGTTGGTAAACACGTTAAACTGCCATTGACTGAGCGGACGATTCCAATCATTGCTGATAGTTATGTTGATCCCTTGTTCGGTTCGGGTTGCGTAAAAATTACGCCTGCGCACGATTTTAATGACTACGCTGTTGGCACACGCCACGGCTTTGAACCCATCAATATTTTCACGCCAACCGCACATTTAAATGACAGCGTCCCTGTTGCTTACCGCGGGTTAGAACGAGTCAAAGCACGCGAACAAATTGTGAAAGACCTGGAAGCGCAAGACTTGATTGAAAAAATTGATAAGCATAAATTAAATGTCCCACGTGGGGATCGTTCACACGCCATCATTGAACCTTATCTCACCCAGCAATGGTACGTGAAATCAAAAGTATTAGCAGAACCTGCCATCAAGGCAGTCGAAAACGGTGACATTCGTTTCATCCCTGAAAACTGGAATAAAACGTATTTTCAATGGATGCACAATATTGAAGATTGGTGCATCAGCCGACAATTATGGTGGGGCCACCGCATCCCCGTTTGGTACGATGAAAAGGGCAACACCTACGTTGGCCAAGATGAGGCCGATGCACGTCAACGCAATCAATTGTCAAATGATATAACCTTAAAACAAGACGAAGATGTGTTAGATACCTGGTTTTCCTCGTCATTATGGCCGTTTGCTTCACTCGGCTGGCCAGAAAAAACGACTGAATTAAAAACATTTTATCCTACCAGTGTCTTGATCACCGGTTTTGATATTATCTTTTTCTGGGTCGCACGCATGATCATGATGGGTTTGAAATTCATGGGCGATGTGCCGTTCCGTGAAGTTTATATCACCGGCTTGATTCGTGATGCCGAAGGCCACAAGATGTCAAAATCAAAAGGCAATGTATTAGACCCTATCGATTTGATTGACGGTATTACCTTAGACGAACTCTTGCAAAAACGAACCTATGGCTTAATGCAGCCAGCCATGGCACAAAAAATTGAAAAATCCACACGCAAGGAATTTCCAGAAGGCATTCCAAGTTACGGCACCGATGCTTTGCGCTTTACCTTTTGCTCAGTGGCTTCTTACACGCGTGAAATTCGTTTTGATACAAATCGCTTAGGTGGTTACCGTAATTTTTGCAATAAGCTATGGAATGCCTCGCGTTATGTGATGATGAATACCGAAGGCCAAGATGTGGGTTTGAATAATGAAGAGAAAGAGTATTCATTACCAGACCGCTGGATTATGTCACGTTTGCAGCAAACCATTGCTGAAGCACATAATGCATTGAAACAATACCGCTTCGATTTTTATGCACAAGCTCTGTATGATTTTACCTGGAATGAATTTTGTGACTGGTATCTTGAATTGTCGAAACCCGTACTGACTTCTCCCGACAGCACACCGGCCATGTTACGTGGCACACGCTACACGTTGATTTATGTGCTGGAATCTCTACTGCGCTTGCTTCATCCGATCATGCCATTTTTGACCGAAGACATTTGGCAGCGTGTTGCGCCATTAGCTGGCAAAACCGGCAAAACCATCATGCTTGAACCGTATCCACAAGTTGAACAAGTTAAGCAGGATGAACAAGCGGACAAAGAACTGGAATGGCTAAAAAATATTATTGTTTCCGTGCGTACGATTCGCAGTGAAATGAATATTTCTCCTGCTAAAAATTTGCCAGTTTTATTTCGCAAAGGCTCGCAAGCGGATAAAGATAATGTTACCAAGCACCAACATTTATTATTCCCGCTGGCTAAATTTTCTGAGCTAAATTGGTTAAGTGAAACTGACACACCACCGCCCTCTGCTACCGCCTTTGTCGGTGATCTCGAAATTTTCTTACCCATGGCAGGTTTCATCGATAAAAAAGAAGAAGCCGCCCGCTTGCAGAAAGAAATCGGCAAATTCAAAAAAGATTGGGAAGTGGTGAGTGGAAAACTGCAAAATCCCAATTTTGTTGATAAAGCGCCGGCCGATGTCGTTGCCAAAGAGCGCGTGCGTTTTGAAGAAATTCAAACTACGATTGCCAAATTGGAAATGCAATTAGAAAAATTAAATGAGGTGTAGGCACAGCTCCCGTACTCTACGTAAACCTTCCGCTTTCGGGGGAGTCGGCTCTAGGTTGGGCTAAGCATTGTTTGCGCAGCCCAACGATCACGTCATAATGTTGGGCTTCACGCAAAACGTTCAACCCAACCTACACGTTTTATACCTTCTTCTTCCCCCGAAGAGAGGAAGATTCTTTACATTCGTCAAGCTTGTTGCGGGATCTATAAAAATAAATACTAATTGCGACCTGGTCTAGAGAATCTAACTGTCTCACCCTCT
>CAYUYG010000104.1:0-6278 GCA_964449125.1 uncultured Coxiellaceae bacterium
ATTTCAAAACACACAATTATCTTTCATTTTATTCGCAATGGCGGCCAAGCATACTTATTTATACCATTTTGCTTGCTTGTACATTATATTATTTCTTTCACAAAAAAGCGTTTTTCTTTGCAATAATTAAACAACTTTCACGTCTTTCATTCTTTGTTTTTTTCATTCACGTGATGGTTCTTGAGATTCTTTGGTATACAGTGGCAATACATATTGTCCAACAAACACATACACATATTGCAGAGCAAGTCTGGTACGACCCACTATTTTTTATTTCTGTAGCATTCTTTTCTTTTCTTGCTGCATTTATCGCACATAAAATTCCTTTCTTAGAAAAAGTAAGTGGATAAGACAACCCTTATTCTACAAAAGTCAGGGCAGCACCTTTCTTACCAGCACGACCAGTTCTTCCAATACGATGAATATAATCGTCATATGACTCAGGGGCATCATAATTGATGACATGGGTAATATCACTGATATCAATACCTCGTGCTGCGACATCGGTAGCCACTAAAAACTGGACTTTGCCCATGCGTAATTGTTGCAGGGTGCGATTACGTACATTCTGTTTTAAATCACCGTGCAAGGCAGCGGCTTCAAAACCTTGTGCTTGCAAATCATTTGCCAATCGTTCTGCATTCACTTTAGTGGCAGAAAAGATAATCGCTTTAAAAATATTGCCTTCAGCCAAAAACTGTTGCAGCAATTTATTTTTTTGCTGCAAATTGCTAACGCGGTACATTTCCTGTTTGATTTTTGGGGCAGAAATTTTTTCTTGTGACAAATCAATGCGTACAGGATCTTTTAATAATTGTTTAGTAACAGCCATTAATTTATTGTCGAGTGTCGCACTAAATAATAAAGTTTGGCGATTTTTTGGAGTAAGTTGCGCGATATATTGCACATCATCAATGAAGCCCATGTCTAACATGCGGTCGGCTTCGTCTAAAATCAACATTTCTACTTCGGACAAATCAATGCGGTTACTGTTTAAATGATCAATCAAGCGTCCAGGGGTTGCCACGATGATATCAGCACCACGTCCTAAATCTTTAATCTGATGATGATAAGACATACCGCCGACAATGCTAACCATTTTAAATGGTAAAAACTTGCCGTATTGCAGCGCAGATTTGGTAACTTGTGCTGCCAATTCGCGTGTTGGTGTTAACACGAGCACACGGGTTTTTTTATGAGCGGCTTGACTGATTAAGTTTAAAGTTGGTAATACAAATGCAGCTGTTTTGCCTGTGCCTGTTTGTGCGGAAGCAACAACATCCTGACCATTTAAAATAACTGGAATAGCTTTTGCTTGAATCGGAGTAGGTACGGTATAACCACACTGTGCAATCGCTTTTTCAATATTATCGTTTAATTTAAATTGTGAAAAATCCACGTTTTTTTCCTCAAAAGTGCGCGAGCCAAGTTAGGCTTATTTCTTTTAAGGAAAAGGACCTAGATAGCTGGCGGTTCATGTGTATCATCGCCAATGCTAAAACTAAGGTATATAGAGAAGGGATTGGAAATGACAAGTATTTCTTATATTTGACCATTAATTTGACACGAAAGCAAGCCTAGCGTCAAAAATTAGTTTATGACCGGGAAAAATCGAAACTTAATACGTCTGCTATCATGGTTTTATCTAAGACGGCCATTATCAGTCGATCGACTCCCAGTGCAACACCTGAACAGTCGGGCAAGCCCTGTTTTAGTGCTGCCAAAAGCAGTTCATCAATAGGCAGCGCAGGCAGTGCTAATTCACTTCGCCGCTGTAAATTATGCATAAAACGTTGCCGCTGTTCTGCTGCGTCTTGTAATTCATAAAATCCGTTCGCAAGTTCCATCCCACGACAATACACTTCAAAGCGTGCAGCAAGCGGTGGTTCACCTGCCTGAATGCGTGCAAGCGCGGCTTGTGAAGCCGGAAAATCATAAACAAAACACGGAGCTTCTTTGCCGAGGCTTGGTTCAATGCAATGGGTCATGAGTATGTCGAGCCAGGTATCTTTATCAGTGATGCTTCCTGCAATGGAAATAGATTGTTGTTGTGCGCAGCGTGCAAGTTCTGCAAGCGTTGCCGTATGCGGATTAATCGCTAAATGATGTTGAAATAATTCAGCGTAACTACAACGCAGGGCTTTAGGACATTGCAAAATTAATTGTAATAGTTCATCCATTTCATCCATTAATTGATGGTGATTAAAGCCCGGACGATACCATTCCAGCATCGTGAATTCTGGATTATGTATGGTTCCGACATCACCCTGGCGGAAAGCCTTACAAATTTGATAAATGGGGCCGCTGCCATTGGCGAGTAAGCGTTTCATCGCATATTCAGGTGAAGTTTGTAAGAAGTATTGCTGGGTTTCGCGTGCGCCGTGCGCTTTAAATAAGGCAGGAATGCTTTGAATGAATGGATCGGTCACTGAGGTATGACAAAGAAGTGGAGTATCAACTTCAAGTACTTGTCGTGCGGCAAAAAAATCACGAATCTGTTGCAAGACGCGCGCGCGTACTTGTAGGTTTTGTAAGGAAGCGGACGGTTGCCAGGTTAACATACACCCGTCCTTTGCGGCTCAATCTTTGGCACGAGAAACATATTCGCCAGTGCGCGTATCAACTTTAATAATTTCACCTTCCTGAACAAACAAGGGAACGCGTACCACTGCGCCTGATTCAAGTTTAGCGGGTTTACCGCCACTGCCTGCCGTGTCGCCTTTCAAACCGGGATCGGTTTCAACAATTTTAAGTGTCACAAAAATGGGTGCCGCAACCAGGATCGGTATGCCGTTCCAGAGCGTTAATTTGCAATCGGATTGTTCTTTCAACCAGAGCTTGGCTTCCGCGACTTCCGCTGCATGCACGGCGTATTGTTCAAAGGATTCAATTGCCATGAAGTGCCATTCATTGCCATCGCCGTATAAATATTGGGCGTCGATTTCGATAACATCCGCTGCTTCAATACTGTCACCTGATTTATAGGTGCGTTCAATGACACGACCGTTTTTTAGGTTGCGATAGCGCAAACGATTAAATGCCTGGCCTTTGCCTGGTTTGACAAATTCATTGTCCACCACCACGCACGGATCGTTATCAATAATCAGTTTCATTCCGCTTCGAATTTCGTTTAAACCGTATGCGCTCATGGGCAGCTCCTAAAAAATTTCCGCTATCATAACCTTGCTCTGGGCATCGAGCAAATCCTATCGCCGTCGTATTTTTCTAAAGCCAAGTTGGACGAAAAACAGGACAATTGCCATGAAAAAAGCCATATAGGCATAATCAAAAAAAGCCTGTTGATAGATGGCAAGTTTCTCAGCGGAAGTCTGGACTGTATCGGGTACGCTGGATAATTTGGCGATCCAGCCCGCAAAAATACCACCAAAGCCAGTTGCCACAAACCAGACGCCCATCATCAGACCGACCAAGTTCGCCGGAGCTAGCATGGTAACGGCGGATAAACCAATCGGAGATAACAATAATTCACCGATGGTGATCATTAAATAGGCGAGAAAAATCCAGAAAGCGGGGATCTTGCCAGCAGCATCTGGGAAGAAAATACTGATGCCAAGAATTAAAAATCCGAGGCCTGCGAAGAAAATTCCCAACGCAAATTTGCTAATGGGACTGGGGTTTTTATTCTGTGTGCTTAATGCTTCCCAGCTCCAGGCAAAAATAGGGCCCAGTAAAATAATAAAAATGCTTTCTGAGGCATAAAAGACGGTGGTTGATAAATGCAGGCCAAAAAAGTTTTTATCCACCAAGCGATATATAAAGAGGTTGGCTGAGTAGAAAAGTTGCAAAAACAGCATCCAGAAAACGATGGAGGAAATAATCAGTAAATTTAACACGAACATTTTTTGCCGATATTCTGTGTTTTGTTGCAATGTTAGCACCGTCAGGCAAATTAATAAGAGCGCTCCTACTGCGGGCAGTAGCCAGCTAGCAAGCATGGTCAGTTTAAGAAGAAAGTTGAGTGCAATGATGGCGAGTAAAAAACAGACCAGTAATTTTAGCGTGAATCCGCGCCGGGTTTTAGCGGGTTCTCCTAAGTTTTTAATATATTTTAAACCATAAGCAAAGGTGGCAAGACCAATCACCAGTCCTAAGCTGGCAAGACCAAAACTCATGCGCCAGCCAAAGAAATCCTTGATATAACCCGAGCTCACACCAGCCAAGAATGCCCCGATATTGATGCCGATGTAGAAAAGAGTGAAACCAGATTCGCGCCGCGGATCGTCTGTATTATATTGCATGCCAAGTAGGCTGGAGATATTGGGTTTGAATAAGCCATTGCCGACGATAATGGTGGCGAGGGCTGGATAAAATAAGGCATGGGGATAAGGTAGTGCTAACAAGGCATAGCCTAAAACCAGCAGCAATCCTCCCCATAGAATAGAAGTTTTAAAGCCTAATAAGCGGGAAGCAAGCCAGCCGCCAACGAGCGGGGAGATATAGGCCAGTGCGGTAAAGACCCCCAAAATAGTATAGCTTTCGCTATCGGATAAGCCAAAATACGAGGTCATATAGAGAACAAGCAAGCCCTGTACGACATAAAAGCCAAATCGTTCCCACATTTCAGTTAAAAAAAGATAGGGTAAGGCCTTGGGTTGACGTTTTTTATCCGGCATGAGTCATTCCTCGCGAGTAAGCTAGCCCACCAGAATAGCTCGGGTGGGCGAAGCTGTCATCCGGTTCATGGTATTTAAGGGCGACCGGGGCGAGTGCTGGGTTGTTGAGCTTGTTCGATCTGGTCCTTAAATAACTCATGAATAGCGGGGGAGAGCGATTTTGCTGCCAAAGCCACGGCGTGGCTATCATTCTTATCCGCGCCAAGCGCAATCAATTTGTTAATGACATGCATATTTATCACAGGTTGCGCGAGAGCGTAGGATAAAGGGGTCGGGGTAAGCTCGTATTTCATTTGTAATACATAGCTATTTACATTGTGACCGTAAGACTTAATGAGCGCTTCTACAGCGGCGGGGTAGCTATCTTTAATCGCTTCCATCAGGCCACAATCGTTATCTTTATAACGTCGTTCCGGGGCTTGTTCCGCATGTGCTACTTTTTCTGCTTGGGTTTTGCCCGCAAATGCAAACATACTCTTCTCCTTAGTTTTTATTAAAGTGCCGCAGCTTATCATACGATTCCTATATTTATCAGCTTGCCTAAGTCAAAAGATGTTTGATATGATCATATTTTGACCATAGTTAGCCGGACTTTTTCTTTTTTGCAATCCATAGCTTGCAATCGCAAATGATAATTATTATCATTTGCAATGTGTTACATACTAATAATGAGGGCGGCCCTGCATGCAGCAAGTTGGGATGACATCACAGTTAACTGATCAGACAGCATTAAAGTCATCACAGCGATTAATACAGCGCGTGTTACAAGCCTGTGTTCGCGAACAATTATTGTCGTATACCCTGTATGAACAAGTATTGCGTATTGATTTGCCTCGCAATCATAAATCCATTGTGATTGAACAAGTGTGCCGCTCTTCACTGCAAAAATTTAAAATGAAAGGTTTAGTGAAATTGGTGGCAGCCAAGCAAGTCGTTGTGCTCACTGATTTGCGTTACTTGCTTAGTCTACTGACGATTGAATTGCATGATCTTGTTGAGCCTGCGCAATGGCAAGTATTTCTCGATGAAATGGACAATTGTGCAACGCATGATGTCTTGTCTGTCCGGCACATGAAACAATATAACGAACACTTGGCACAAACAATTTATCGATCAGGACAAACAAGCTTAGTTGATTTTTTGCGTGCTCAATATTCTGTTGAACAGCAGGTTGTGTTTTTTGAGCAATGGGCGGCATCAGGCCATCCGTATCATCCTTGTCATAAAACTAAATTGGGTTTTAACAAACAGGCAGCGTTAAAATTTTCACCTGAATTTAATCAGGATATTACGTTACATTTAGTCGCGATTGCGAAAACGGCGGCGCACATGGCAAGCCTTAACGGCGATTTAAATTATTCAGAATGGTTTGCACAACAATTTCCTGAGCAATGGTTGTTATGGCAGGAAAATCTGCAACAACATCATTTACTGGGTGATGATTATTTGCCAATGTTTATTCATCCTTGGCAATATGAAAACGTTGTTAAAAAATTATTTGCACCATTGATCGCTACGAAACAATTATTGATATTGACTGATGTAGGTTTAATCACGAAAGCAAGTTCTTCTTTTCGTACCCTCATTGCTAAAGAAGCCAATGGCAAGCCGGTTGCACCGGCTGGTGACCTGTAGGCATACCGT
>CAYUYG010000105.1:0-6272 GCA_964449125.1 uncultured Coxiellaceae bacterium
TTTAAATCATTTACTTCATCATCCTCAATGTATCTAAAATTAAATTCGCCAGCTAATAAATTAAATTTTTGAATGACAGCGTCAAAGCTGTCTACCATTGTACCGTCGAAATCAAATATTAAATTCAAGTTATTTTTTATCATAGCAAGTAGCTTTCAATTTTTTTAATTCTTGCAACTCTGTCGCCCCAAATTTCAATAATTTTTGGGTGGCCATATCGTGGGAAAATATCACACACCTCATCCCGATAAATTTTTTTGAAATATTTATCAGCCGCTTTGCGATAGGCTGGATTCTCTTCGGTATACTCGATGGAGTTCTCTTTTGTAATAGGTAGAAATAAAATTAAGTCCAAAGTGTTCAAAGCAGTTTTGATTTCATCAAATCGCTCAGATATTTCACTATCATTTATATCTAGTGAATCTTGCTCCAAACCAATCATTGAGTAGGCAACAAAATCAATCGGGCACCGATCAAAAATAACATTCTTTTCATTTACAGTTTGATTAAGTTGCTCAATACTAAAATCAAGCTGTTCAAGTAAGCTATCGAGCGAAGGCTCTAGGGATAACTCCATTTCTTTTTCATCTTGCAATTTGTAATAAGCTTCTTTTTCACATCTATAGTCCGGATATTTTTTAAGAAAATCCTCAATTAACGTAGTTTTTCCTATAAAATGAGTGCCTGAAACAGCAATGCGCATATCGATTCTCCTTTTAGTATAAATGGGTATTGCTGATCATATTTTAAATGGATTATTTTGTATCATCTTCATTCCAGAGCTCACCCGAACCAAATTGTTCTTGTGGAGCATCTTTAAATTTCGGCAAGTTGTCATTAAAGTTAATCATTCTGTTCTCATACCAGATATGCCTAACAGGTGTAAAAGATTCTGGTATTGCGCCTGTAAAATAAAAATTACTTGCATTAATACCGATGCCTGTTTGCTTGTCTCGTTCAAGAGAAATACCGTAAATAAGGCTATGGCAGGATTTACACAATAGCAGTTTTGCGTTATTTCTAATTATCTCATCAAGGTTATCCATACCAGATGTTATATGGAAACTTGTGGTTAAATATCCTGCTGTCCACGCATAGCCTTGCTTATCTGCATTACGTTTTGATTGTGAAGCTACCTCACGGCATTTATTGCAATGGCAATGCTGAGTAAAAAATGGATCGCCATCACAATAAAATTTAACTGCACCGCAATAACATTCACCCGAATACTTAGACATTAACACCTCTTCAATATCATCAAGTTCAGCTTTACTGGCTGACCAAGTGCATCATTACTATCAATAACAGCATGGCTTTGAAAATTTAATTTTTCGTAACATTTTATCGCAGCAATATTTTTGATGTCGGGGTCAACAATACACCACTGAAACTCCGGCCATATTTTATTTTCAATAAATTCGTTAATAATTTGACTACCAATCCCTTTTCCACACGCATCTTCATCCCCAATAAACAAATCCATTCCTGCGGCTTTATCAATAATTTCTTGGGACAAATTTTGGTTAGGCCACGGATAATCAGCGATTTTATATTGCTGAACATAGCCAATTGGTTTTTCATTCATTAAAACAATAAAACCTGATACTGGCTTATCACCTGTTAAATAAGTCTTAAGCTTTTCTAAAACTTGATCTTCTGTCCATTGACGTAAAGAATAAAATTTCTGAACATGAGGGAGATTGAACCACTGATACATTAATGACATATCTGCGAATGATAATGGCTTAAAGGTAAATTTATTTTTCATGATTGAAATCCTTAAGTCGCATGTTTAAATCGCCAGTGTGCAGTTCAAAAAATGATCGTCATAATCATAAAAATACAATGATTTGCCTTCAGCACCCTCACGTTTTCTATCAGAAAAAATAGTTAAATCGAGGGAGTGCACCCTTGCTTCAAACTCCTCTAACTCTTTTTCATTCACCTGAAATGCAACATGGTTATGTTTGTTCAACAGACTCCCCCTCCATAATGGCAATCCAAATACCTACCACCTGTAAAAATTTCTGTTTTGAAATAGAGAAGGTGTTATCGCCACTGGAATAAACTTCTTGGGCACCAAAAACGCCCTTAAGCATCTCGGCGGTTTTTTCCAAGTCTTTACAGACGAAAGTAATGTGGCTTAAGCCTTTAATTTGGAGAGTCATACCGTGTCTTTTATCAATGAACTAATCTAGCAGGATTATACTGCCTCTTTTCTAATTCTTCGATGGAAGTGTTGCAGTTTATTGCTATTTCTTATTTCTAAGTGCCCCAGGAGTGGCCCTGGACATTTACGTTTTTCAAAACTGCTTCTAACTTATTGATAAATTTGATGCCGACGAGCAGAATCGAACTGCAGACCTACTGATTACGAATGGGCTTTCAACATTAACGAGATATCACCTAGTATGCTATAAAATATCAATTATTTTCATATTTGATTGGTTAGAAAAAATCTCTAACTATTATTGTTCACTCCAGCCTATTTTCATACTCTCTCTTTGCACTCCAGATGCACTCCAAAATAGAGAAAAGAGACGGAGATTTTAGGCGTTATGATTGACAGGATTAAGAAAACATGTAAAAGTCTTCTAATGCATAAGATTGTTGATTATTGTTTGTACCCCTACCATTCCCATTAATAAATGAACTCACATTAGAAAAATCATGACGTGTTTCTACGCGCAATTCCGCATTTTTAATAGGCGCAAAGCCAAATGTTAGCGTTAACTCTTTCCAGCATTGAGCCACCCCTGTTTTATAACCATTCCTATCGCTAAAAATTTCACCGCGAATGGAAGTTCGCCATTTATCATTAAATTTATAATTTGCATAACCCGCTATACCCTGCCAAACCGCTTCTGCTAAATTACCACCTGGCAGCGCCGCTTTACTCTGTATTCCATAATCGTAATTAGCTATTAAGGTTAATTGTTCTGTTATATTGAAAGTTGTAATGATATCCAAAAGATTGCGTATGCTTTGCGGTCCCGATGCAGTTTTATCGGCAGCACGCTGTCCACCTGAATAACCCGTCATAGCTAAAGAAAAAAGCGCATTAGGTGTATAAACCATATTTAATTCGAGTGTTTTACGGCGAGAGGTGTCACGAATACTGTCCCATCCATCATTTATACCAAAGATAAAATTGATTTTATCATTTACAACGTAGGCAGCACGTATACCGGTCACAGTATACGGCTCCGCATATCCATAAAGAATAGCTCGAGAAAAATTAGTATTAGCTGTGGGACTCAGCGTTTCAGCACCCGCTAATTCAAGAAAGCTGCCGCTAGAAAAAGTCCAGGAATTTAACGCGTATTGCAGATAAGCTTGGGGAATCGCAAATCCCAACCATTGCGAACCAAGATACGAATCCCAGCCGTAAGGAGCAAACGTATACGTATCTCGCCCTATCATTGGATTTAATAACGCCCCAAAACCTTGTTTAGGTTGATAGGCCAATGTTATTGCAGCTTGCTGTAGCGTAAAACCATTTTCCGTGATATCAAATACACGATCAAACGTTCCGCTCGTGAATTGATTACTTCTAACTAGATAGTTGTATGATCCGTCAATATAGCCAGAAAATTTAAAATCTTCTAAATAATTTTTCTTAGGTGCTGCTTTGGTTGTTGTAGCCGCCACAGACACTGTAGGCAGAAAAAAAAATCCAAACAATAACAATGAAAATATTCGCATTAGTTTCAAACCTATTTTAAAGGTAAGGTAAAACGCAATACTGCGCCGCCTTCTTTACGGTTTTCTGCCCACATTTTTCCACCGTGAGCCTCAATAATTCTTCGGAAAATAGCGAGCCCCAAACCTAGACCCCTTTCTGTCGTTAACAATCGTCCTCGATAAAATTTTTCAAATAGCAGATTAACTTCATCCGCCATGATACCTGGTCCACGATCTTCTATACTCACGATAACGTTAGCATTTTTAATGCTTGCAGGATATCAATGCGAGATTTTTGAGGGGTAAATTTAACTTAATAAACTGAATAGCTCTTGAGGTAAACATTCAGCAATTTACATGAAGATATGCCTGTATTAACATCCAAGTAAATAAAATTTATTTATAGTCTAGTAAAATATTATGAATTTGTTATCTCTCTTTGGCTTGCTTTCAGTTACTCTAACGCTGATACTCTACTCATTAGAAAATCGAAATCATTATTTAATCTTAGGATTTTCCTTCGCTTGTGGTTTAGGATCAATATATGGATTTTTAGAGGGCGCATGGCCATTTGGGATCGTAGAAGGTATCTGGGCAGTAGTTGCATTTCATAAATGGATAAAAGCATCCGCTTAATTACAAGCCCTTAAACCTTGATAAACTGCGGTCGGGTAATGGAAAAACTAATAAATTTATGGAACATATACGACAATGCCTACAGGTATACCATCTCCGGTTTTCTCAATTTTTATAGCTTTCCTTGGAATGTGGATCGCTTTATTACCTCTGATTACTACGATATCAAAATTTTCCGATTGGCAAAAAGACGTCACGCCATTCTTCTGTTGATCGATAAGAATACTTCTTGCGACCCCTTGACGCATGGGCTCAGTTGAAAATAACCTGAGAAGTTATTTTCAACTCTTATTGTAATTCACGTAGAGGGTTTCTCACATGATATCAGCAAGAAGGAAATCATGAGCGGGATTACAAATCTACCTTTCATAGCATCCTCATGTCGCGAGCATCAACTAATGCTAATATGTACAATATGATATCTCTTTTTCTCTTTATTTTAACAATAAGCATCATCCTAGACAGCGTGCACCCAGGAACCTTCGCAATACCAAAAAAACCTATTCGCACCTAATGACCAATATTGAATTACAAATTGATGAAATTTTTTTCCTAGGTTACAACCGTTGGAGCAGCATCTTACGTACTTCACAAATTGTATAATCAAATCCTACGCCATCATTTACAGGTCGATATTTTTTCATTAATGCAAATATTGTTGGGCTTCAAATTTACTTCTGCGGCAATTGTTGAATTTGTACCGGCCACTTTAATGCCAATAATGGACTAAAGATTAATACTACTGTCGCCACCAATAATGCCGTTTTAATGCTGTATAGACTTGCCAATAAACCCCAGGTATAACTACCAAACGCAAGACCACCCGACATGACAATCATGTAAATTGACAAAACGCGCGCGCGGAGCAAGAGCGGAAATGAGGATTGAGCAGACGCATTTAGTGATGAAACTATAGTGACCCAAGCTATGCCGCTTATGCTAATTATCGCCATCAGCAGCTTCACATTATGTACTAATGCCAATGCACTTAATAAAAATCCAAACATAACCGTTGCAAATGATAGCAAACGTTGCGTAGTAAATTTCGCTCGTAATCGAGGCAAGATAAATGCACCAAGAACAGCACCAACACCCAAACAACCCATTAACATCCCATAAACACTGGAATCAAGTTTTAACATGTCTTTCACAACCAGCGGCAGCAATGACATAAATGCGCTGGTCGAAAAGAATATAATGCCAGTATTAATTAATATGGCATGAAAACTTGGAGCATTAGCTACTGCTTTAAAACCTGCAACAAATGCTTCCTTAAATTTTTGAGATGTAGTCGTAACTTCATGCGGAGATCTTCGCCATCTGTCATAAACAACGATCAATCCCAAAAATGAAATAGCATTGATTGTAAATAAGGCTGCTGGACCTGACACCTTGAATAGTAATCCACCAATTGCAGGACCAATCACTGATGCAAGATTATAGCTAAGGCCATTTAGAGTTGCTGCGGCAGGTATTTCACTATGATCAACCAATCCGGACATCGAAGCTTGCCAAGCAGGCCACATGAATGCGGCCCCTGTACCTAATGTAAAAGTTAAAAACAGCAACAGCCAGGGCGTAATCAAACCAGAGAACACTAAGATGCTTAGTGCAAGTGCTGACAATGCCATTTGTGCATTCACAATCAGCAAAAATTTCGGACGATCAACCATATCAGCTAACGTGCCTGCAATTAGTGCAAATAAAAATATTGGTAAATTTGTTGTAACCTGAATAGAAGCAGTCATTAGCGGTGAAGTGGTCAAGGATATCATTAGCCATGCTGCCGCCATTGCCTGCATCCACGTACCTGTGTTGGATATTGCATTAGAAATCCAAAGCGCTCGATATCTGGCATGACGTAATGGAATCCAGATAGGCATTCTTTGTGCTGTTGATTTTTTTTCAGCAAAATTGCTTTCAACAGCTAGAGTAGCATTTGTTGATTTTAT
>CAYUYG010000106.1:0-6269 GCA_964449125.1 uncultured Coxiellaceae bacterium
GCAAGACCGAAACCAATGATGGCAATACCCCACAACAAGGCTGCAATCGCAATCGCCGCTCCGTGACGTTTAATATGATGCGTCCAACCCCCAAATAGCGAGATCGCTAATGCGCCCACTGCAGGCGCGGAATACAACATACCCAATACTTTTGCACCGCCGTGTGCTTGAGCGATGGCGGGAAAAAGTGCCGTGGGCATGCCAAATACCATGGCGATAAAATCCACTGCATACGTTCCCACTAATTCCTGACGTGAAAACGCATAACGAAAACCCGTTTTAAGGGAAGCCCACGTTGAATCCTGATGCACCGTTTCCGGTTTAGGTACACTACTCATGCAAAACAGGGCAGTCAGTGAAATGACGAAACTCATGACATCCGCAAAATAAGTAAGCACCAGTCCAACATTTGCAATTAATAAACCGCCCAGAGCGGGGCCAATAATCATACAAATACTGAATTTAAACGTGTTTAATGCAGCGACCGCCGGAAAATCTTTTTTAGCGACTAATTGCTGCACAATGCTTTCAAGAGCGGGTCTATGCAAGCCATTAAAAGCTGACATGATGGCTGCTGTCACAAATAAAACAGCAATACTCGGGACGGCACTCCTTGCATTTACCATCAGCACCAGGCTGCCAAGCGCCAAAATCAACTCGGACGACATTAACAACATACGACGATGATAACGATCGGCAAACACACCACCCAATAGAGCCGTGAACAACAAAGGCAATAATTGGGCAAGGCTTAATAGACCCACCATCAGGGTAGAATGCGTTTCTAAGTAAATTTGATACGGCAATGCGACGCTGGTGATCATTGTTCCTAAAAACGAAACAAATTGACCGGTAAAAAGCAGGGCATAATTCGGATTGCGACGTAGAATTGATAAGTTTAATAAATAGCTCACGCGGTGACTATAAAGCCATAGAGAAAAAAAGTAAAGGCTGCTTTTTTTAATTCAATCGATAAGGATTTGGGCCCTGCTCAGCGGCGTACAAACTTCGAGCCTGATAATGAAAGATGAGAATTTAAAAACTTATTTAATATAATTTTGCAAAAAATCCGGCACACGCTGTTCCAGCCAATATTCCGCACGCCAGGGATAGTTACCGCTGACAAACCCAACATGACCCCCTGCTTCGGTAATTTCCAAATTCACGAACGGTGATATTTCATTGCCTTGCGGAATCACATCTTCCGTCATGAACGGGTCATCCTTTGCATGCAGGATTAAGGTGGGTACGTGGATGCTATGCAAATAATGACGACTGCTAGCCGTTTGATAATAATCATCGACACCATTAAAACCATGCAAGGGTGCCGTGTAACGATCGTCAAAGTCGCGCATGGTTTGTACTTCAGATAAAAAGCCAGGATCAATGAGAGAGTCAACCTGTTCGAATTTGTGCAACAATCGTTCCCGCAAACATTTTAAAAAATACCACTGATAAATACGGGAAAAACCGCTCTGAATACGTTTAGATGCCTTATGCAAATCGAAAGGAACTGAAATCGCAATCGCTGCTGCAAGCGGATTATTCTGTGCTGTTTCGCCTAGCCATTTTAATAAGATATTGCCGCCTAATGAATAACCAATGGCAGCCAATTGCAAATCTGCTTCGCGTCCACGTAAAACATTGACGACGTAATCCACATCCTGTGTTTCGCCGGAATGGTAACCGCGAGGCAAACGATTAGGTTCGCCACTGCAGCCCCGAAAATGCATAAATACGCCTCGCCAACCGCGTTGACTGCAAGCAGCCAGCATGCCTTTCGCATAATGTGAGTCAATGGAACCTTCAAAACCATGCAATATCAACACCAACGGTGCGGATTTATTCCTGTCCAGCCAGTCCAAATCTACAAAATCACCGTCTGGCAATTCCAATCGTTCTCGCTCTAAAACCAGATTTTTTATCTGGCTGCGACAAAACGCTGGCCACAGAGTTTGCAAATGCGAATTTGGCAGCCACCAGGCTGGTTTGAATTGATTTCCCCTCATTACTTCACCATTAGCTATTTGGATCCTTCTTTAATGATTTAACAAAAGTTGGTAGCTTGTAAAGAAAAATTGATCCTTAATTATTCAAATGGGTCAAAATGATAAATCAACCCGAGTACAAACTGGTTATTTGCGGGTGAAATGCGCGTACTCAAAGGCGTGGTAAAGGCATTGTAAAAAATATGATTATATTCTGCGCGCAAGCTGAAATTACCCATCAACAAGGTTTCAAGACCGATGCCCAGATCAGCGCCATTTTCCCAGTCGGTGTCAGTCGCACTACCTGAAATGACACCTTTTTCAACGCTTTTTAAATACGTGCGCACATAGCCAATACGTCCATATAACAAAGATTGATCATTTAGCTTAATCCCCGGCAACAAGCTTACACCCCAGCTTGTCCGCAAGGTAATATCGGCATTATAGGGACCAAAAGAAAATTGCGTTTGTGCTTCCGTATAATTAGCAAGGATTTCGCCTGCGATATAAAACCAGCCAAAATAACGTCAGTATCCTGCAAATAAATTGCCTTCAATGCCATTTGCGCTTAAGACAGGGTTACCCGAGCGGGCAAGGCCTGTTGCATCTGTGACCGCGAAACTTTGCCGAATACGATAAGCGTCATAGCCTGCGCCCACACCAACATACAACTCGTCTTTTAATTTCTGAATTGGTGGACAAGGAAGCTCATCTTTGTAGCCTTTATAAGCTTGCGCAGCAGCACAATTAAAAACGGCTGGCAATACAAGCGAGCAAACACCAAGAATAAATTTTTTGTGCATTAAGCAATCCTTGTCATTCAGCACACCAGAGAATGCCCCTGGTGTGGCTAGGTTATCGGAGTGTGGAATCCATTGAAAAAGTCAATGTACCCGGCTTATCGATCATGCCTGTTTCGGCATTAAAAACTGGTGCGCTATTTTGTTTCACTGTAATCATGCTGGAAAATTTTGATGGGTCAACGGAGACATTAATCGTGCCTTCGTAAGGATGGAGTTTGCCCGCGGTAGGTAAAGGATAAATTTCAACACGGGTTACTTTTGTTAAACAGCCCTGGTTAGGACCGGCATGGATGGTAATGCCTTCGCCAAATTGCAGCTCATTCCACCAACAAGATTTGCCATTACTCATATAATAATTCACATGAATAGGTGTCCTTGTTCCCGTCACGTTATTCGGCTTATTCGCTAAGACATTATTAATTGAAATGACTTGCGTATAATCATTCGAACCAACAAAACCAGGCAATGCATTTGCAACAGTACAACCAGTCAAAACTGAAATCAGTGAAAGTGTTTTTAAAAATGTTTTTACGCGCATATTAAACTCCTCACAATATTATTTGGGCAAGGCATTTTAAGCAAATCATCTTACTCCTGTTGAAAACGAAGGTAAATTGTCCAACATGATTTTTCTAATTCGATGTGGTATGGTAGTGCTGCTTTTTTTGCAGGCCTTGCTTATCAGATTTTTTGTATACTACTCACTCAACGGACATAATTATGACGAACGTAATTTTTCATCGCTCGAATGAATTAACCATTGGTGCAGAAATTGAACTGCAACTCATCGATCCAGAACAACATGGGTTGATTGCACGCGCAAAAGAATTAATGCGCCGCATCCATAAAAGCTCATATGATGAACAAATCAAACCTGAGATCACCCAGGGTATGATTGAAATTAATTCGCATATTCATAAACATCCGCAAGATTTACATGATGATTTATTGAACGTCGCGCATTTTCTGACATTACAAGGCAATCGTCTTGGTATCGAATTAAGCGGCGGTGGAACCCACCCTTTCCAGAAATGGACTGGGCATAAAATTTTTCCTACCCTGCGTTTTAAAAAAATATCACGACAATATCGCTATTTATCCAAATTATTTACTGTCTTTGCTTTGCATTTACACATTGGCTGCAAGAATGGGGATGATGCCATTTACCTTTCGCATCTATTATCGCGATTTATTCCTCACTTCATCGCCTTATCTGCTTCTTCACCTTTTTATCAGGGTATTGATAGTGGTTTTGATTCATCACGTTCTAATGTCGTCGGGGCCTTCCCTTTAAGCGGCACGATTCCCTTCGTATTAAACTGGCGCGAATTTTCTGAATACTATTTAAAAATGCGTGATTTGGACATTGTGCAAAGCATGAAAGATTTTTATTGGGACATTCGCCCTAAACCCAGTTTTGGTACCGTTGAAATACGCATATGCGACACACCACTTACTCTGATGCGCACGATCTCCATTATTGCCTACATTCAAGCCATCGCACGTTATTTGCTATTGGAGAAACCCTTCCCGCTCAGCCACGACCTGTACACCGTTTACAACCACAATCGTTTTCAGGCTTCACGCTACGGTTTTGATGGCAACATCCTTAATCCTTTTACACTTGAACGCAGCCGCATTGATGACGATATTTTAGAAACGCTCAAAGTCATCAAACCGCATGCCATCGCGCTCAACTCTTTATCCTATCTTAAAAACATTCAGATGCAGGCGAGCCGCAAACTGAATGATGCTGCCTGGCAACGAAAAATATTTGCTAAAAAGCAGTCGCCCAGCGAATTGGTCAAACAACAATGCCGTTTATGGCGGGAACAGTTTCATTTGTCGACCTAACAATTACTGTTTATACTGGGACAGGAAAGAAAACAAGGACGTTTGACTTGAAGCATAATACCTTTATCTGGATCTTGATCAGTATCGTGGCTGGTATCACTTGCGGCATTTTCTTTCCCGCGCAAATGCTTGAAATTCAATGGATAGGCCAGCTGTTCATTAATATGCTAAAACTGATCGTCCTGCCGTTAATTTTCTGCGCCCTGGTTGGTGCTATCACCTCTATCGGTGGCATGAAAAAATTAGGGCAAATTGGCACCTATACCATAGGCTATGTTTTTCTAAGTGTTTCCATCGCAGTCGTGATTGGTCTTGTCCTATTAAATACTTTTAAACCCGGAGTAGGAGTTGCACCCAGTTTAATTTTAGCGAATGCACAACCCATGGATTTAAAACCTGTTCCCTTCACCTCTTATTTACTGACACTTTTTCCACCGAATATTGTTGAAGCAGCGGCAAAGTATGAAATTATGCCGATTGTTTTTTTTAGCATTGTTTTCTCTATCAGCTGTTTATCAGTGGGTAAATCAGCTAACCCCGTGATTGATTTTTTTGTCGGCTTACGCGATGTCTTAATTCGAATGATTATTTGGCTTATGTATTTAACACCCATTGGTTTGTTTTCCTTATTAGCAGCCGCGGTAGCCGAAGCCTCTTTGCATCATTTATTACTGCAGAGTTTAAAAGGGATGCTGGTATTCCTTTTAATTTTCTTATTCGGTTTGTTCTTGCAAATTTTATGGCAATTTCTCGTTGTTACCTTGGTAGTAGGCAAAAATCCGCGCAAATTTATTGGCTCGACCGCACAAGCACTCATTACTGCTTTCGCGACTTCAAGCTCTATGGCGACTTTGCCTGTCACCATGCTGGTTGCCAAAAAAGAAAACGTGAACGATGATGTAGCACGCTTTGTTCTACCGCTTGCTACCACTATTAATCTCGCTGGTACTGCTATGTATGAAGCAGTCTCTGCCTTATTTTTCTGTCAAGTACTCGGTTATCATCTTTCAATTCCCGCTCAATTAGGGGTTTTTATCACCGCCATTCTCGCAGGCATGGGTGCAACAGGTATACCTGAAGGAGGATTAATCACAATGGTGATGGTATTGCGTAATGTAAATGTCCCCACTTCTGCGATAGGATTACTCCTCCCGTTTGACAGGATTCTCGATCGTTTCCGTACCATGACCAATGTCTGGGGAGATATCGTTTGCGCCGTAACCGTCGATCATTTTCATCAGAAAAAAAATAAATCGTGAATTACTTAGTCTGAATTAAACTTTCAGGCCAAACTCCACACTTGCGAAGTTATTTTACTTCTTCATCAACTTAGCACCCAAATAAAAACCAAGCCAAAATATGAATGTCACAAAAAATAAATTCACCCACCCAAACATAGTAGGGACGGCATTCACTTCTTCTGCAACATCAATGGCACTTAACTGCGTCATATGCGGTAAATCCTTAGCCTCATAAACGCAAATTTCACCCAGTGGTAATTTGCAAAATTGATCTTTTGGACAAGCAGTCCAAATAGTTTGTTTCTCACCTACGCCGCATTTCGCACCCACACTTTTCAAGACATACAACAGAGAATCGAGATGTTTCGTGATGACTTCAGGCA
>CAYUYG010000107.1:0-6166 GCA_964449125.1 uncultured Coxiellaceae bacterium
TGCGCATGACCTGCGATTAATGGACCCCATGAACATACGTAATCGATATACTCGCGTCCATCTTCATCAACCAGATACGCGCCATGTCCGCGTTTAACAAAAATTGGCGTACCGCCCACACCGCGAAAAGCTCGTACCGGTGAATTAACACCGGCAGGGATAGACCGCTGTGCGAGTTCATATAATTTTTCGGAATTTATCATTGTTTTACGCTCCGACTTAAAAAACCAGGCAATTATAGTTATAATGCTGCACTTTCAATGAAAGCGCCCTGCATTTTAGCCGATCCCGCATGGGCAAACAATAAACAAAAGAGATTTTCTTATGACTTATAAACGCTACATGTGCTTACTTTGCGGCCTGATTTATGATGAAGCCAAAGGCTGGCCGGAAGATGGCATTGCACCAGGAACGCGCTGGGAAGATGTACCGCCTGCATGGCATTGCCCGGAATGCGGCGCGACCAAAGAAGATTTTGAAATGATTGAGATTGCTTAATTCTCTTAAAGCACATCAAAACGTTCGTACGTTTTCCAGGGAAGTTCTTCGTGGATGACTTCGGCTACTTTCGCAAGACGCGGCCCGTGTGCAAGCCAGGCCTGCAATTGCAGTACCTTATCCTTTTCGCCACAAACCAATACTTCGACGCTACCATTTGGCAGATTGCGCACCCAACCGGTTAAGCCCAGTCTGCTTGCTTCATTCTGCGTGCTGGCGCGAAACCAGACCCCTTGGACTTTTCCTGAGACATAACTATGAAGACAAATTTTTTCTGACATGATCATTCCTGGATTATTTACGTATGAAGACAATCATTTCCACATGCCCCATGGAACCAACCTTAATAATCTTGAACTTGCTTTTGATAATCTCAGGCAAGCTCGTAAATTGTGATTCCCGTGTAATAATAAAAACTGCTTTGGGCTGAGCAAGCAAATCTTTCTCATTATCCACAAATTTCGCTTCTTCCTGTGGCGCATTGATCAAGTATTTAATGGGCAATCCATCCTGCCCTTCCTTGTAAAAAACCAGTTTAGCGCCTGCTTGCAAACGAGTTTTTTCAACCTGATGTACAAAATTACGTGCTCGCTCGATATGTAAGGCTAAGGGTTCAATCAACCCTATAAAAACGATAATAAAAGCACAGGTCGCGGTGGCGAGAATCCATGCATTTCGATAGGTTTTAATCATGCCGCGCATAAACACGAGACCAATGTTAATAAGTTGCAGCAGCACTAGTATGACTAAAATTAGCAAGGAAACATGAATCAATTTTTTAAGCGGCAGCACTATACAAGCCAGCCATAATATAAATGGCAAAAGAAAAAAAATGCTCAGGAAAATTTTCTGCAGCCACTGAAAATACGTTTGCCGCATCGTCATGGCCAGAGGATAAGCGGCCAGTAAGGCTGCCGCTGGCGCAAGCGGCAAAATGTAACGAATTTTTTTATCACCGGGAATGCTCATGCCAATTAAAATGACTAACAGCCAGCCGGTTAATTGTAAAAGAAACTGTTTTTCAGTTTGCGCACGCGATAAACCGACATATCCCAGCATGACTAGTAAAGCCAGAGGGAAAGCGAAAGCATAATCACTGAGTGCCGTTAGCAAATAATAGTAAAACGGGAGGTTACTATCGCCCATTCTGCCGATGACTTCCATGCGCAAAACATCCTGCATAAAAGCCTGCCCGCCAGTATGATAAGCCAGCGCGATCAATATCGCCGTGCAAACGAGTAAGGTCAATAAGGCAAAAAAACCAGTCAATAAACATTGCCAGAAGCGGCGTTCCAGCAAGTAATAAACACAGACCGCCCCAGCTGGCATAATCAATCCAATTGGGCCGCGAAACGCAAAAGAAAGAGCCAACAGCGGATAAATCCACCAGCAACGCTGAGGGTGATTGCGTAAATCAGCGGAATAAACCAGATAAAAACAAGTCGTCGTTAGCAAAGCAGGATAAATATCTAATGCAATAGAACGTGCACTTTTGAAAAAGGTAATCGTCATAAACAACAGAAAGACAGCACTCAAGCCCCAACGTTTCTTATGCAATGCACCAATCAAGTAAGTCATCACAACTGTCAAAGCAGCCGCCACAGCACTCGGCAGCATCGCCACAAATTTATTCAGCGTACCGAAGGCAAGCCCCGTCAGGTAAATCAAAAAAGTTGATAGGCCAGGATAATCCGGATAAGGCGCATGATAAGTCGTAGGAAACCAGCTGGGTCCATTCTGCCACATTTCTTGCGCAAACAAATAAAAGCGTGACTCAAACCCAATTACTTCTTGCGGCCATATGCCCCAGGTAAATAGAATAAGGCTGCCAAAAAATAAAACCATTATAATAAAAGACTGATGCGTACGATGCATAATTTTTGGTCACAAAGTGATCGGATTTGCATATTAACATATCCGTCAATAAACTAAAAAGCCATGTAGGCCGCATTGCCAACCAAAGGGAACACCATGAAAGATTACATTATTGCGCCATCCTTGTTATCCGCTGATTTTGCACGCCTAGGCGAAGAAGCAAGTGCTGTGTTAAAAGCCGGTGCAGATATGCTGCATCTCGACGTCATGGACAATCACTATGTTCCCAATTTAACGGTTGGACCGCTCGTATGCGAAGCCCTGCGCAAATTTGGGATTCAAGCGCCGATTGATGTTCATCTGATGACAAAACCCGTTGATCGCCTTATCACGGAGTTTGCTCATGCGGGCGCAAGCAATATTACTATTCATCCTGAAGCATCGGATCACGTCGATCGTAGTTTGACACTGATACGCAAACACGGCTGCAAAGCGGGGCTTTCGCTTAATCCGGCAACACCCTTGCATTACCTCGACTATGTGCTCGATAAGCTGGACATTATTTTAGTGATGTCAGTCAATCCAGGGTTTGGCGGTCAGTCATTTATTCCTTCCTCATTGGAAAAAATAAAAAACATACGCAAACTAATTGATGCATCGGGACATGATATTCGATTGGCAGTTGATGGCGGCATTAAAACTGACAACATTCGGCAGGTAGCGAGCGCAGGCGCAGATATGTTTATTGCAGGTTCTGCCATTTTCAGTCAGCCTAATTACGCAGAAGTCATCGGCGCCATGCGTCAACAATTAAAGGACGTCAAATAATGCAAAAACCTAAGGCGCACGCCGGCTTACGCCATGTGGCTTTATTTATTCAGCACTTCGATGAATGCCAACATTTTTATGTGGATTTACTGGGCATGCGCATTGTATGGCAACCCGATGCAGACAATTTATATCTTTCTTCCGGCACAGATAATTTAGCCTTACATCGTGCACCCGACAATTTTCAGCCTGGCCAACAACGTCTCGATCATCTTGGATTTTTTCTGACAACGCCCGAAGAAGTCGATGAATGGCATGAGTTTTTACGCGTGAATCAAGTAGACATTAAAGCTGCGCCGAAAGATCATCGCGATGGTACACGCAGTTTTTATTGCGCTGATCCAGATGGGAATGTGGTACAAATGATTTATTATCCCCTATAGAAAGCTGAACGCGGTCTATCATTGGCTTCAATATCATCTTCTTGCTCTTGATCAGCCGCATCGATTACCCAATCGTCGCTATTGGTTAGCTCGATTTGGTGTCCTGCATTGTATTCGGCAATAAACAAGTCTACTTCGTTTTCTGGTTTGGATATTTTATCTTCGCTTGCTTCAGGATGCTGAAAAAACCCGTAGATACTTTTTATCTCTTTAAAAAACAGGGCACGATAATCAGAAAATTTATTGCTGAGCGAATGTAAATAAAGTTTTATCGCAGAACTGAATTGTTCGTTGTTTAAATTCGCCATTAACATATCAACAAAACAGAGGAAGGTCAGATCATGAAATAAGTTATTTTTTTCCATTACATCATGAACAGCTTGCGCACGAGAAAATGACAGTGGTTGCTGTTCCGAAAAACTGTAAATATCCACACATAGCACAGGTGGATCATTTATTTCCCGAATTGAGCGCTCAATTGCCTGCGCCAATCCTTCAAAATTATTGAGGCATAGCTTACCTTCAGGGAAACGCGGATCATAATAAGTGATTGCATCGTTATTCCCCCGGAGAACACACATCAAGTGGCGTTTTGAGCTAAGCAATACCATTCTAACTTCAGGAATGGCAGCTTCCAGCAATGCTGGGAAGTGAGTTGAAAAGACTGGCACAACCAATGCTTCGTCCTTATCCAGGGATTGCACCTTCGTACCCGCTTCTGTTTCCCGGATAAATTCCAAACTATAGTAGTTCTTATCAATGCTAACAGCAGACTCATGCAAATTAGCCCCATTGTGTTGAAGCAACGCCAACACGCTATAATTTTTTTGAAAAAAAACGATCTTGCTAATAAACGGTTCGATAATGCTTGCGATCTCATCAGGATCTTGTCCATTCCAGTTTATCAACTGTCTTTGAGTACACTCAAACCATTCGGCATCATCACAATTCTCTCGGTTTCGGTCCGGTCTAATCGCTGAAAGCAACAATCCAAATGCTCTTAAAATACTGAGACCACTACAGTGACCTTCCGTAAATAAAGCTAAAAAAACTTGGTTGGTTTCTTGGCCCGCTTTAGCATCTCTGAGTTGGATATAATGGGTGATGATTTTTAACAAACACCCTTGAGATAAATTCGCAGTAATTTCGCTTTGGCTAATGTCGCGCAGCATAATCACCCATTTTTATGATAAAGGGGTGCATTATACTGGCAAAAAATTAAGATGCTTATCAAGTTGGTTAAAAATAAATTAGAGCTTTTTTACGCTATTTCCTTCGCCTAATAAAACGATGTCTGCCGTTCTTTCTGCAAAAATACCACTTTCGACGACGCCGACGATGCGTTTTAGTTTTTCTTCCATTGCCAATGGATTAAGCAGTTTCAAATTAAATACATCGAGAATAACGTTGCCATTGTCGGTTACAAAACCTTCGCGGTATACTGGATCGCCGCCTAATTGGACGATTTGACGTGCGACATAGCTGCGCGCCATGGGAATCACTTCCACTGCCACCGGAAACCCACCTAAGATATCCACCTTTTTGCTAGCATCCGCGATACACACAAATTTTTTCGCGACAGTTGCAATAATTTTTTCACGCGTTAATGCACCGCCACCACCCTTAATCATTTGTTTGGCGGGATTAATTTCATCTGCGCCATCCACATACAGCGGTAATTCGCCGGCACTGTTTAAATCCAGCAAAGGGATGCCGATGGCTTTTAATTGTTTGGCTGTTTCTACTGAGCTAGCCACGGCACCATCAATTTTTTGCTTAACTGATTTCAAGGCAGTGATAAAATGCATCACCGTTGAACCACTGCCCACACCAATGACCATATCTTCATTGATAAATTCTAAGGCTGCCTTGGCTGCCGCTATTTTCCCTGCTTCTTTGTCCATGTGCATTCCTTACAAAATATAACTGGAAAGATCTTCATCTTTAACAAGGTGCTGCAAGCGTTCATTCACATAGGCTGCATCAATATTTAATTCTTTCTTGTCAGCTTCTGATGCTGAATAAGAAATTTCCTCGAGCAAGCGCTCCAGTACAGTATGCAAACGGCGAGCACCGATATTTTCGATACGTTCATTAACATGCCAAGCAATTTCAGCAATACGACGCACACCATCCGGCATAAATTTAAGGTTCACCCCTTCCGTACCTAATAAGGCAGTATATTGCTCAGTCAGAGAGGCTTCGGGCTCGGTTAAAATACGCACGAAATCATCCGTGGTTAAGGATTTTAATTCGACACGAATCGGTAAGCGACCTTGCAATTCAGGAATGAGATCAGAAGGTTTAGCAAAATGAAACGCGCCTGATGCGATAAATAAAATGTGATCGGTACGTACCATACCAAATTTAGTGGAAATAGTGGACCCTTCGATCAAAGGTAGCAAATCGCGTTGCACACCTTCGCGTGATACATCCGCACCAGCGTATTCGGAACGTTTTGCAATTTTGTCGATTTCATCAACAAAAACAATACCACTTTGTTCAACGCTTTCAATAGCACGAGTTTTAATTTCTTCATCATCAATCAACTTCGTTGCTTCTTCTTCGCGAAGAATTTTCTTTGCTTCTGCCACTTTTAATTTACGTGTTTTCTTCCGTTCAGAGCCAAGATTTTGAAACAT
>CAYUYG010000108.1:0-6027 GCA_964449125.1 uncultured Coxiellaceae bacterium
TAACCAGATAATCATGTCAGGATTGAGTACGCGGCCGAAACCGAGAAATAAAAATGAGTTGTTAAACTTATAGGGGTTATCAATTAAATCGAGACCGGGCTGAATAAAATAACGGAATTTTTTATCGGCAGTCAGTGGTCCGCTGATGACAGCATTATTCCAGCTTTCCGCATGATGCTCAGTTTTGGCGGATAAATTTAAACTTAGAAAAAAAAATCCAAGCACACTCAGTAGGATTTTACAGCCTGTTACGAATTTGTTTGCCATCTTCCTGACGCAATTAAAAAAGGATAAATTATGACGTCCAAGTTCGTGCCAAGTCTAGTAAAATATCCAAACTATTTACGTAGTCATTGTTTGCTCAATAAAGATTGGCTGTTATCACCGAAGATAAAATACTAAAAGTATTGATTTTCAAGCCAATACCCGGTATTCATTGAAAGCTTTATTAATAAAATAATGGAGTTTCACTATGCGAATCAAACAAAACCTTTCAGCAGTCCTTATGCTGGGTCTAGGTCTAAGCTCAAGCGCGTTTGCTGCGAATGTATCGCTGCAAGGGACTATTCCAGGTGTTGTTGTGTTAAAGCCGGAAAATTCTTTTAATTTTGTATCTTCCAATAGCGTGGAAGAAAAAGCGGTGACTTTTCAGCGCGTCATTTTGTCGCCAGAAGCAAAGCGCTATTTAGCACAGCGTGTTGATGCCGCTGTAGAACAACCTGCTCGTTTGCACGCGTCTTTGCAATCTCTCCCTTCCGCGATGTCTTTAGGCATGAATGGTGTACCCGTGCTTGATCAAGGACGTCATGGTACTTGTGTGACATTCGCTGTCACGGGTGCGCTCGATGCTGCTCTGGGCGAACAAGCACGTACAAGCGGTGATGATCATTTTAGTCCCTTATGCAGTTTGGAATTAGGTTCAACATTAGAAAAACAAAGTCCCGTCGATAAAAATGGCGAGCATACCTATCCAAGTGGTTGGGATGGTTCCTGGGCAAGCATTGTGTTAGATCAAATTAAAACCCATGGTTTCATTACGAAAAAATATCAGCACAGCAGTGGCTGCGCAGGTGTGCGTCAATATCCATTGATGGTTGAAAGTGATCATGGCAAGGCAATGGCTGTAGGAGATTTTGATAGCCATAGTGAAAAAGCAAGCGGCCTGGCTTCCTACAAATTAATCATGAATAGCAATGATGCATTCACACCGCGTGTTGATACCAGTGTTGTACTCGAAAAAGTGAAGACCGCTATTGCAACAAGTCATCGCGTGACGTTTGGTACGCTATTGGATGTTGATCAAGGTTATAACGGTGCGTTAGGCAAATATAAAACGAATAACGATACTTGGATATTAACCCCAGCGATTGCAGAGGATGCCAAAAAAGGCAGTATCGAAGCTGGACATGAAATGATTATCATTGGCTATGATGATAATGCAGAAGCAACTGGACCAAAGGGTGAAAAACATAAAGGTGTTTTGACCTTGCGTAATTCATGGGGCAAAAGAGCAGGTGATCAAGGAAATTACTACATGACTTATGATCATTTCAAAACACTCGTGCTTGAAGCCGCTGAATTCGTACCAGTTCAGTCAGTCAAGTAATCTTTATTACAGAAAAGCCCGTTCACGCGGGCTTTTTTTAATCATAATGTTCTTTTTTTATACATGCCTTCATTATTTCTTCTCCCTCTCGTGATATAATATATAAATGGATTTAGAGAGACCGGGGGGATTTTATGTCTAAGCACAGCAAGCATAATTATTCGGCTGGTAACCGCTTTGCAAGGAACAGTATTATTTTCACCGTCATTATTTTTTTAATTATTCTTCTAGGTTATTTCTATTATCATTTTGTTCCTACAACGGTGCCACCTGCAAGCAAGGTAACGTCACAACCTCTCGAAACATTAACTAAGCCAGTGCCTAATCAATCTGCGCAATAATATTTCTTCAATATTTCTTCGAGCCAGATTGCCAAAATCTGGTTCACCTGCCTTAACAAATTCTTAACAACAAAGCTTAAAGTTTAATTAACTATCAATTACCTACCATGCAAAATTTTTTTGACCGACTATACTTTTAAATAACAATAAAACAAAACGGGTGCTTTTATGGGTTCTAATCGACCAGAAAACAAAAAAACAATGAGTTATGCGAAATTGGCCGAGAAGTTGGGCGCTACAAATAAAACCACTGATTATCAATCTTTAGATGGTGAGCAAGCAAATGCAGGCAAGACCACTCATTATCAATCTTTAGATGGTGAGCAAACAAATGCGGGCAAGACCACTCATTATCAGTCTGTGGGAACTAAAAATGATATTGAGAGTAGCCAATCACAAGAAAAAAAAGATTCAGCTCAGCAGCATTATGAACCAATGACTAGAGAAGTTGAAAATAGTGCGGCAGAGAGTGCAGAACTTGAAGAACCTGCAGAGCCTATTCAATCAGAAGTAAAAAGGGGGCGGCGTACGCGCATAGATACCATTGGCAGTACGAATAAGACGAAAAACACTTGGTTTAATATCGAAGGTTCTGAAGAACAATACCTTATTTTGCATCGATTGGGCGCGGTCAGTAGTCAACGTTTAAAAGAAGAAACAGGGATAGAGAAGGAAGGGGATGCGGCATTGGGCAAGGGAAATTTCGGAAAAGTCAGAATTGTTTTGCGCCCGCATAGAGATAATGTCGGTGCCATGCAATACATGGCAATAAAAAAAGTTAAAGACAATATAGAAGATATTCTACAAGAAAAAAAATTCCACGATTACGTTGGTGCACAACAGAAACAAGGAAAATTATCCGGGATGTTGACGGTCTTTGAAACCATTATTGAAGAAAAACAAGATGGAAAAAAACGTGCTTATCAATTAATGCCACTTGCCAATTTTGGAACCGGCGAGCGCTTGATAAAGAGCCTAGGCGACGAACAGCTGGATCCGAAAGACAAAGCAGACCTTCTACGTTATACCGTTCACTCCTTAGTAGCGACCTTTGCAGAAATGCATAATCATAAAAATCCCATATATCATATCGATTTTAAACCGGACAATTTTTTAATTGACTTAGAAGGTAATGTTAAAGTGGCCGATTTTGGAGCGGCGTGTATTAGAAAACGTATTGAGACAAACGAGCTAACGGATTCTGTCGTGAAAGCGAGTAGTGAGCTTGCTAATACTAGCTATTTCCCACCGGAAATCAGTGGTAACTATACTCGAAGTAAAAATGAGTTGTACGAAAATACGGATCTTTGGCGCTTAGGTGTCACCTTACTGCATTTAGCTTGCCCCTCAAAAGAAGATCAAGATTTTATTGAAAAAGAAATCTTGAAATCTTATTTTTGGCGCAAGCAAATGGCACCCAATCAGCAAATGCTATATTTTGCCCAAATTTTGCCGGCTATTCAGGTGCGTTTACAAAAAGCAAATGTACCGACGGATATACAAGAAGTTATTTTGGGATTAATGGATCCCTCACCGCGCACACGCCTTCGTGCAAATGAAGCGCTAAATAAATTAAAAAGTGCCCCCGTCATTGATCAGGCTCAAGCTGGTCATATCATACAAGGAATTAATGAGAAAAATCTAAAACGTCAACCTGCTAACGTGTCACCCGCTGTTTCTAGCGACAGTTATAGGAAATGGCAAGAACGGTCTCTAGAACGCAAAGAACCTGCTGCCGTTCAAAAATCAGAAGTGGTTCAATATGAAATGCATAAAATACCTACTTCTGAAGGCAATGCCTTGCTCTATGGAATGGTCGTTGCAAGAATTCAAGAATTAAATAAACACATTGTCGATTATCGTGACAAACATCGTGTGCGTAATAACTTTGTTGATCAACAAAAGGAAAAACTGGCGAACGATATATTAAAAATATTGTCTAACCAAAATTTTATGAAAGATCCAGCCGCATTGGCGAATGAACTAAAGGTAGTGTTGGATAATAATCCAATTAAACATTAACATTTTAATGCCTTAAAGGAACTATTTGGTGTCAGAACCGATATTCATTCAATGACAACTAAAATGATAACTTTATTGGAAGGGATGGAAAGATTAGCTCCGGCAAGAAAAAAACAGAATGTCGCTTCTTCCGTATTTTTTAAATCAGAGCCGGTGGTAGCAGAAAAACCCACCTATACGCCGCGTGGTTTAAGCCCTACTAAATCAATTAAATAATGATACCCATCACAACTACCGCAATTTTTGCGGTAGTTGTCTTCATTCATTTTTCTTGAAACACAGGATGTCAGTCTTTCACTAATAAGATTAGTTGCTTTTTTAAACCTATGTAACATAATGGATATTATTTAATATTCTCAACGGAGCTATCCATGGCAAGACCAAAAAAAACTGCGAAAAAAAGCAAGAAGCAATCTGTTAAAACTAAAACGCGCTCCAGCAAAGTGAGCAAGCCTAAGAAAAAAATTGTGCGTAAAATGCGTAAACCACAAAAAAAGAAAGTATCAGCGATTCCAAAAGGCTATCACAGTATCACACCTTATCTCATCATGGATAATGCGAGCGAAGCCATTGCATTTTATAAAAAAGCGTTTGGTGCTAAAGAAGCCATGCGTTTGGCGCAGCCAAATGGCAAAGTGGGCCACGCGGAACTTAAATTTGGCGATGCTAAAATTATGCTAGCGGATGAATGTCCAGAAATGCAGGCACGCAGTCCAAAAGCCTTGGGCGGTTCACCCATTTTTATTCATTTATATGTTAAAAACGTGGATGCAACGATTGCCAAAGCCGTTTCCGCTGGTGGTAAATTGCTAAGACCAATCGATAACATGTTTTATGGCGACCGTTGTGGGATTGTAGCAGATCCATTTGGTTATATGTGGAATGTCTCCACGCACATTGAAGATGTGACCCCGGCGCAACTTAAAAAACGCGCAGCAGCTTTGTATAATCATAAGTAAACTTCAGCCGCTTGCGTTTCGATGTAAGCGGCTTAACTTGATCAGATCAGAGCAGGGTTATTCCAGTGTTAATTCTTGATTTAACTGACCAAGATCGGCGGGAATACTAGGAAAAAGTTGGCAAAGGTTTACCGGTTCTTTAATTAACGTTAATTTATCTGCGCGCGTTAATTTTTTTATAAAACGTTCGATTTTCATGGCTAATGATTTATCACCTTCCACTACCCAACATTGCGCTAAGCGAATGGGTTTAAAGCTTCTGGTATATTTACATTTACCAGAACCATCCAGATGTGAACGATATCGAGTATGAATGTTGGTGGTATAGCCCGTGTAATACGTATCGTTTTTACAATATAAAATATAAACCCAATATTTAATCATGTGCTTTCCTAGCTATTATTTTTATAAATTCGCTGTTAACAGTTTGTGGTTTAATGTAATTTCAGTTGAGGTCTGATTGGCTGCGCGAGTACATTGGCAAACATCATCATGCCAACCCGCAAGGGACCATATAAAGCTGTTTGATGGGCTCGATAGAGTGATAAATAAGCCATGCGTGCAAGCATACCTTCAATCATTAAGCTTTTAGTGAGGCGTCCCATTAAATTACCCACCGTTTCATAGTGGCTTAATGAAATCAGCGAGCCATAATCACTAAATTTAAAATGCGGCAACGGTTTTTGTTCAAGAAAAACGGCAATTGCTTTAACAAGAAAATTAGCTTGCTGATGGGCGACTTGGGCTCTAGGTGGTATAGGTTTATTGCTGCCTTCTAACGTGCAAGAGGTGCAATCGCCGAGAGCGAAAATATTTTCGTCTTGCGTAGTTTGAAGCGTAGGTTTTACAATTAATTGGTTAATGCTGTTTACTTCCAGTCCTAAATGTTTTAAAAAGTCAGGCGCTTTAATTCCAGCTGACCATGTTTTTAAATCGGCAGGAATGAATTTACCGTTTTTAGTATGAATGCCCTCTGCCGTAATATGAGTGACTTGTTCACCAAGGTGTACTTTAATACCGATACGTTCCAGTTTTTCCAGAACAAATTTGGATAAGCGTGTGGAAAGAGCTGGCAATAAACGTTCCGACGCTTCGATAA
>CAYUYG010000109.1:0-6026 GCA_964449125.1 uncultured Coxiellaceae bacterium
TTGTCGTCGTCTTTCACTTCTTCAAACTCAGCATCTACAACATTATCAGCTTTCTTTTCGCCTTGACCTTGGCTAGCTTCAGCGCCTGCTCCACCTTGCGGTTGCTCAGCACCCGCTTGCTGGCCCTGCGCATACAAACGCTCAGCCATTTTGGAAGAAGCATCAGTCAAGTCTTTGGTCTTGGCTTCAATAGCGTCTTTATCGTCTGTCTTCATCGCTTCTTTCAACGCTTCGACAGCTTTTTCAATGGCTTGTTTCTCATCCGCACTCACTTTATCACCGGCATCTTTTATTGATTTGGTGACAGCGTGAATCATGTTATCCGCCTGGTTACGTGCCGTAACAAGATCATGGAACTTCTTGTCTTCAGCCGCATTCGCCTCCGCATCTTTCACCATCTTTTCTACTTCCGCCTCACTTAAACCGGAAGAAGCCTGGATTTTGATCGATTGCGCTTTACCAGTTGCCTTATCTTTTGCGGACACATGCAAAATACCATTCGCGTCGATATCAAATGTCACTTCAACTTGCGGCATACCGCGTGGTGCAGGTGGAATATCCGTTAAATCGAAACGACCCAGTGATTTATTCGCTGAAGCCATTTCACGTTCACCTTGCAGCACATGAATCGTCACCGCCGTTTGATTATCCGCGGCAGTTGAGAACACTTGCGCAGCACGTGTTGGAATCGTCGTGTTTTTCTCAATTAATTTGGTCATCACGCCGCCCATGGTTTCAATCCCCAAAGACAATGGCGTTACGTCCAGCAAGAGCACATCTTTGATTGCACCAGAAAGAACCGCACCCTGAATCGCCGCACCAATGGCCACCGCTTCATCGGGGTTAACATCTTTACGCGGATCTTTACCAAAGAATTTCTTCACGGTTTCCTGAACCAGCGGCATACGTGTCTGACCACCGACCAGAATAACGTCGTCAATCTGATTAACATCCAGCTTGGAATCTTTGATCGCAATTTTGCAAGGCTCAATCGTGCGCTGTACTAAATCTTCAACTAATGATTCAAGTTTCGCGCGTGTGATCTTGATATTCATGTGCTTTGGACCGCTTGCATCTGCGGTAATATACGGCAGATTAACTTCGGTTTGCTGCGTAGAAGACAATTCAATTTTCGCTTTTTCTGCTGCTTCTTTCAAACGCTGCAGCGCCAGCGGATCTTTGCGTAAATCAATACCAGAAGTATTTTTGAATTCTTCGATGAGATAATTCATTAAGCGTTGATCGAAATCTTCACCACCTAAGAAGGTATCACCGTTTGTCGATAATACTTCAAACTGATGTTCGCCATCGACTTCAGCAATTTCAATAATGGAAATATCGAATGTACCACCACCTAAGTCATACACGGCCACTTTACGGTTACCTGGTTTTTTATCCAGACCATAAGCGAGTGCCGCAGCAGTCGGTTCGTTAATGATACGCTTGACATCCAGTCCGGCAATTTTGCCAGCATCTTTCGTTGCTTGACGTTGTGAGTCATTGAAATAAGCCGGTACGGTAATGACCGCTTCGGTCACTTCATGACCCAAATAATCTTCAGCTGTCTTCTTCATCTTCATGAGAATTTGTGCAGATACTTGTGGCGGAGCTAAACCTTTATCGCCCAATACTTCCACCCATGCATCGCCATTTTCAGCTTTGATAATTTTATAAGGCACGGTTTCCTGCATACGACGAACCATTGGATCGTCGAAACGACGGCCAATCAAACGCTTGACCGCATAAATAGTATTTTTTGGATTGGTCACAGCCTGATGCTTAGCTGGCTGGCCAACACGAATTTCATTATTATCCAAGTAAGCAACGATGGAAGGGGTAGTACGCGCGCCTTCCGCATTTTCGATTACCTTCACTTTGTCGCCTTCCATAACAGCCACACAAGAGTTGGTGGTACCGAGGTCTATCCCTATGATTTTTTTTGTTGCCATAATACTCTCCGCAATATTGTCTAGTTACTACATAAGGGCATATCGTTAAATTTCAATGTTTAGTCTTCGTTTTTTGCAACAACGACCAATGCAGGTCGCAACAAGCGGTTATTCAGGGTATAGCCTTTCTGTAAAACTGAAATGACCATGCCGGGTTTAACCTTAGGATCGTGTTGCATTGAAATTGCTTGCTGGAACTCGGGATCAAAGGGTTCTGAGACTGGATTGACTTGTTTGATACCAAATTTTTCGAGGGCAGCGTACAGCATTTTCAAGGTCAGATTCACACCCTCAATAATGGCAGCAGCCGATTTAGGGTCTTTGTCTGCATTCGTGACACAGAGCTCGAGACTGTCAATAATGGGCAATAATTCGATGGCAAATTTTTCGAGCGCATATTTATGAGCATTTTGCACATCCCGTTCAGTACGGCGCGCAGCATTTTCATTATCAGCCTGCATACGCAGAATCCGCTCCCAATACTGGTTAGCCTTCTGCTCAGCTTCGTCTAATTGCTTTAATAATTCTTGATGGGAGGGATGGGACAATAACTCAGCCGCATCAGTATGCTGCTCAGCTTCGTCACGGTGTTTATGTTTCTTCCCCGCCCCTTGTTCTGGCATATCTTTAGACATGCTATTAACTCCTTTAACCATTTATAATTATCTCACATAATTCCATTCTCAATATATGGACAAAGTCGCAAGATTCAAGGGAGGATAACCTGATGCCGCAAAAAGTTATGATAAAATTCGCATCTTGAGATGTAATGGGTATAGATTACACTATCAAGACTACTCAATCTGGGGCCTCAGAGCATGGCATCACAGTTCAAAACCGTGGGCATTTTTGGCCGGGTCAATACACCCGGTATTTTGGAAACCTTAAAAACTTTAATCCGTTATTTACAGCAACTTGGCCAGCCATTGGTGGTGGAAACCGAGACGGCACAGGCTTTAAATGACCCCACTCTTCCTTGCGTGACCCGCGAAGAATTGAGCAAACGTTGCAATTTAGTACTCGTTGTAGGCGGTGATGGCAGTTTATTGCATGCTGCACACATGATTATTAATGATGAAATTCCAGTGGTCGGTATCAATCGCGGCCGTTTGGGATTTTTGACAGATATTTTGCCCAACGACTTGGATAAAATTAAAGCTATCCTTGAAGGCCAATATCGCCTGGAAAAACGCTTTTTGCTCGCGGCAACGGTTGAATCTCAAGGTAAGGTGCTAGGACAAAGTGATGCACTGAATGAAGTGGCCTTGGTACCGGATTGCGTTCCGCACATGAGTGAATTTGAAATCTATATAGATGATCATTTTTTATGCAGCCAAGTTTCTGACGGATTAATTGTCGCCACTCCCACCGGTTCTACTGCTTATGCACTGTCGGGGGGCGGTCCCATCGTCCATCCCCAGCTCGACGCCGTGGTCATTGTGCCAATGTTTCCCCACACGTTAAGCATGCGACCCATTGTGATCGAAGGTAATCAACGCATCACTATCATCATCACCCCAAATAATACAGCCACGCCGCGCTTGACCTGTGACAGCCAAAGCTTTATCAATACACCGCCCGGCAGCCACATCGTCATTCGTAAAAAACCGCAACGCTTACATTTGATCCATCCGATTGATTACGATTATTATGAAAGCCTGCGCAGCAAGCTGCATTGGGGACGTAAATTGCATTACAGGGAGTAACTCAGGACTCATTATGCTGACACAAATCCATATTCGTGATCTCGCCACGATTGAAGAATTACATCTTGCCTTGCATAACGGCTGCACCATGATTACGGGTGAAACTGGCGCGGGAAAATCCATATTCATCGAAGCCATTGAACTTGCGCTTGGTGGTCGTAGCTCACAAAATATTGTTCGTCCTGGCAAGGAAAAAGCTGACATCAGTTTATGTTTCGATGTCACCAATTTTCCGCATGTCATTGATTGCCTAAAAAACCTTGACCTGTATCAGGACACGTCCGAATGCATCATTCGTCGCGTCATTACCAGTGATGGACGTTCACGTTGCTACGTAAACGGCTCCCCCTCCACCGTACAGCTCGTTAAAGAATTAGGCGAATTACTTTTTCATTTACACGGACAACACGAACAACAAGTATTGTTAAAAACTGAAACACAGCGCGATATGCTAGACAGGTTTGCAGATCATTTACCGCTTGCCGCGCAAGTTAAACAACTAGCAGAAGAATCACGCGCGATCGACCAACACATCAAACTATTACGCGCTAAAACATTGGAACGCACTGATCGCAGTGAATACCTGCGTTTTCAACTGAATGAACTTGACGCAATTAATTTAAAAACAGGTGAATGGGCAGCCCTTGAGGCAGAACATCACCGCTTGACCCATGCTGAAGAACTCATGCATAACTTGCAAACGATCATTGAATTGCTTGCCGACAATGATAATAAAAATGCGCTGTCGCAGCTCAATGATATTCATAAAATCCTGGAAAACATGCCTGCGGTTGAACCCAAGGCACGCGAATGGATCACCTCACTTGATTCCATCCTCATCCAGCTCAACGATCTTGCCTCCGAGTTACGCAATTATCTAGAAAGTACCGAACTTGACCCGCAAAAATTACAAGCCATTGAAGAACGCGTCAGTCAAATTTTTAATTTATCGCGCAAACACAAAATCACGCCAGCTGCGCTCAGTGAATTTCAGGATAAATTAACTAACGAATTAAACTTGCTCGATTCAAGTGATGAAGAATTACAAAAGCTCGAAGACCAACGCAAAACGATCGAAGCAGATTATCATCGTTTCGCTGCACAATTAAGCGAACAACGCAAAGTTGCAGCAGTCAGATTGGAAAAAGACATGACGGCCACTATCCGCTCCCTTTCTCTCCCGCATGGCGAATTCAAAATCGCATTGGAAGCCGAAACGATTCCACTTTCTTTACACGGGCAGGACAAAATTAGCTTCCTCATTAAAACCAATCCTGATCAGTCCTTACAATCGCTTTCCAAAGTGATTTCCGGCGGGGAATTATCACGTTTAAGTCTCGCAGCTCACCTTGCACTTGCTAACCGTACCAATATCCCTACGCTGGTTTTTGATGAAGTTGACACCGGATTAAGCGGGGCAACGGCAGAAAAAATAGGCAGGCTACTCAAAAAACTGGGCGATTCCTACCAGGTATTTTGTGTCACTCACCAGCCGCAAGTTGCTTCCTGCGGTCATTCTCATCTCCTGGTGGAAAAATATTTTGTGGAGAATCGCACACATACGCGCCTGCGAATGCTGGATGATCAAGAAAAAACACAAGAAATTGCCCGCATGTTGGGCGGTGAAAAAATAACCCAAAAAACCCTGGAGCATGCGCAGGAAATGTTAAATCTTATTTAATTTGGTATATACTGACGCACACTAAAAATAATACAAAACGCGGGATATTTTATGTTACGTCACAGCTTATCTGCAGATGAAAGTCCTAGCGCTTCATCTTCAAATTCTACGAAATATTTTCCTTTACCCGAAGAATTGGGCACACAGTTATTTGCCTTATTTACGACTTATACAAATTTAAATTATTTCCAAAACCAAGCATATCCAATTGGACCAACTCATGAAATAAATTTAGCAATGCCTTTACTTGTCAGACGACCCGGAGGGAAAGCTGCCAAATTTCATCTGATTTCTGACACTAGCATGGGAAAGGGCGCGCAAGCAGAAATCTTCCTTGTTGACACCACCTTTAAAGTAGATGGCCAAAACAAAACCGTTCAGGTTAAATTTAGCAAGTATGTTGTCAAGCGGTCCATTTACAAGCTTAAAGATAAAGCTGCACATCAAGAAAACCTTTATCGCGAACAGAAATATACGCGAATCGGAAACCCTCGTTTACACATGAAATCACCCGTTTTAATTGATGCAGCAGACGGCAGACTTAATGCAGCCTTTTTACTCATGTATGAATTAAAAGGATTGGATTTACGCGGCGTCCTTGACCTGCAATACGACTTATTAAACAATCCTTCTGCACAAGAGACAGACTCACCGACAGACGCTGCTGCACACTCTGATAATCTACCTACA
>CAYUYG010000110.1:0-6005 GCA_964449125.1 uncultured Coxiellaceae bacterium
GTATCAAACGTAGTAAAAGTATGAAAAGGATGATGACGTATCCCTGAACGTTTGGCTGCTGCCAATAAAAAGCTTAAATCAAACCACGCATTGTGCCCGACTAAAATCGCCCGATAACAACCCGTTTTTTCCAATTGATTTTTCACCGCAGCAAAGATACGGAAGAGTGCTTGTCGTTCTGGAATAGCAAAACGCAAAGGATAAAAAGGATCAATACCGGTAATTTCCAAGGATTCTTTTTCCAGACGCGCACCAGGAAATGGCTCAACATGGCAAGAAAAAGTCTGATCGCGACAAAGCTTGCCTTTTTCATCCATAATCAGGGTCACCGCTGCGATTTCCAGCAATGCATCGGTGGCTGAATTTAAGCCTGATGTTTCCACGTCAATTACAATAGGCAACTGACCGCGAAAACGGCGTGATAATAATGAGGATTTATTATTCATTTTTTTGTAGTCAAAACCTAGCTTTTCAATAAAATATGGGGTGACTAACTTTATATAACGTTTATGTCTTTATCAAATTATTACTGGGACGACTATGCTGACCAAAACCTTGCCAACCACCCGCGACTCCTTGCGAGATATTATCACAAATGCCTATCGAATGGACGAAACAGAATGTGTTAATAACTTACTAAAAGAAGCTGTATTACCTACAGAAAGCCTGGAGCGAATTAGCCAGATCGCCAAGGAATTAGTCATAGAAACAAGGGAATATAAAAAAAAGCAGGGTAAAATTGATGTTTTGCTGCATCAATACGATCTTTCAACCGAAGAAGGCATTGCACTCATGTGCATGGCCGAAGCTTTATTGCGTATTCCTGATAAAGCCACGATGGATAAGTTTATTAGCGATAAAATTTCGACTGTGGAATGGAAGAATCATTTAAGCACCAATAATAGTTTCTTCATAAACGCGGCAACCTGGTCCTTATTACTGACCGGCAAAATTTACGCTCCCACCCTCAACCAGCAAAAAAACATGATGAGTTCACTAAAACGCGCAATTGGGCGTCTCGGTGTTGCCATGGTGCGTCCGGTTATCCTGCAAATGATGAAAGCCATTGGTAAACAATTTGTGATGGGTGAAACAATTAATGAAGCTCTCGCGCGCGCTACCGCTACCGAAGCAAAGGGTTATCGTTTTTCCTACGATATGTTAGGCGAAGCCGCACGTACTGCAGAAGATGCGCAGCATTATTATGATTCCTATGTCACGGCGATTGATGCAATTGGTAAAGCTGGCAAAGGAAATTCTCCTGCAGAAAATCCGGGCATCTCCATATAATTATCCGCGCTACATCCACGTTATGATTACACGCAGCACGAACGTGTCATGCGTGAATTACCGCCTTTATTACTGGCACTCGCTCAGCAAGCGAAAAAATACAATATTAGTTTAACAGTCGATGCAGAAGAAGCTGATCGCCTGGATTTATCACTCGACATTTTTGAATCAGTTTATAGTGATCCCTCCCTCGCTGGCTGGGAAGGATTTGGCTTGGCCGTTCAAGCTTATCAAAAGCGCGCCTTTTATGTATTAGATTGGTTAGCTGCGTTGGTAAAAAAACATGGCAGACGCATGATGGTGCGCTTGGTGAAAGGCGCGTACTGGGATGCAGAAATTAAAATGAGTCAGATTCAAGGCCTCAATAATTATCCTGTTTTTACCCGCAAAAGTTCAACTGATGTTTCCTATATTGCTTGCGCCAAAAAATTACTTTCCCAACCCGACATTTTTTATGCGCAATTTGGCACGCACAATGCTTACTCCGTTGCTGCTATTTTAGAAATGGCGGGCAATAATAAGTCGTTTGAATTTCAATGCCTGCACGGCATGGGGCAACCGCTTTATGATCAAGTTGTCGAGACAAGTAAATTCAATCAGCCCACGCGCATTTATGCACCAGTTGGCACACACCGTGATTTACTTGGTTATCTGGTAAGACGTTTACTGGAAAATGGCGCAAACAGCTCCTTCGTCAATCGCCTTTCTGATGACACTATTCCCATCGAACACATTATTGCAGATCCTGTTGCACGCACCCGTGCACTTGAAAATAAACCGCACCCAAAAATTCCTTTGCCAAAAGATATTTACGGTGCGTGGCAAAATTCACAAGGAATTGATTTATCTGATCCAACTCAGCTTACTAAATTAGAACAAGCGATGGAACAGGCTCGAAAATGCATGATTGAAGCAGGTTCACTGGTGAATGGAAAGCTCATCACGAGTAATTCGGTTACCGTCGTTGCCCCAAGCGATAAAGACTGCATCATTGGCAAAGTCAGCAAAGCAGACGAATCTCAGGTCGAAGAAGCCCTGGCACATGCTGAAAAAGCAGCAAAACGCTGGGCAGACGTTCCGGTGACAGAACGCGCAGCGATACTGGAAAAAGCAGCCGATTTATTTCAGCAAGAAATGCCTGCTTTGACGAGCATTCTCAGTCGCGAAGGTGGCAAATGCCTGCCAGACTGCTTGTCAGAGATACGCGAAACCATCGACTATTGCCGTTATTATGCTTATCGCGCACGAACAGACTTAACACCTGTTCCCTTACCAGGCCCCACTGGTGAAGCCAATCAATTGTGCTTACATCCGCGCGGCGTCATTGCCTGCATCAGTCCATGGAATTTTCCCTTAGCCATTTTTACCGGACAAATTGTCGCCGCCCTCGCCGCTGGCAATGCAGTCATTGCCAAACCTGCGGAGCAAACGCCTTTAATTGCGTTCAAAGCCGTGCAACTTTTACATCAGGCAGGCATACCCACCGACGTATTACAATTACTCATCGGACCTGGCCGTATCGTCGGCGCAAAAATAGTCAGTGATCCGCGTATCGCCGGTGTTATGTTTACTGGGTCGACCGAAACCGCCAAATTTATCGAGCAGTCACTGGCAAAACGTAGCGGCCCCATTGCACTACTAATTGCCGAAACTGGCGGGCAAAATGCCATGATCGTGGATTCCTCCGCTCTTGCAGAACAAGCCGTCATGGATATCACTCAATCTGCCTTTAATAGCGCAGGTCAACGCTGCTCCGCCTTGCGTGTACTTTTTGTCCAGGAAGAAATGGCGCCGAAATTATTATCGATGTTAAAAGGCTATATGCAAGAATTGGTCATCGGTGAACCGAGTTTATTGACCACCGACATTGGTCCTGTCATTGATCAAAGTGCCCTGCAAATGTTGCAACAGCACGCTACAGAAATGAATCAAGAAGCAAGCCTGCTCGCCACGATACCGATGCAATCTAACTTAAACGGTAGTTATTTCGCACCCCGCGCTTTTGAATTAAAAGATTTAGGCATATTGAAAGGTGAAGTATTCGGTCCGATTCTGCATGTTATTCGTTATCCAGCTAATGGGCTTGACCAGGTGATGGATGCTATAATCAATACCGGTTATGGTTTAACATTAGGCATACACAGCCGTATTGATGCGACCGTACAATACATCGCCAGCCGTATGCCGGTCGGGAATATTTACGTTAATCGCAACATGATTGGTGCAGTGGTCGGCGTACAGCCTTTTGGTGGTGAAAGGTTGTCTGGAACAGGGCCCAAAGCAGGCGGCCCACATTATCTGCCTCGCCTTTGCGTCGAACGTTCAGTTTCCACCAATACCACCGCGGTCGGCGGCAACGCGCGCTTAGTTTCATTACTTGAGGATGATTGATGGCCCCAGTTTATACTATTACCTATGTAATTTTTTTAATCTTTGCAGGTACGGCAGTATTATCAACCATGGCGCTTTTCACGCGCCAATCACTTCTGGTTGCTTATATTGCCTTGGGCGCGATATTGGGCCCGTGGGGCTTAAAACTCGTTAATAATACAGAAATCATTAAGCAAACCGGCGAAATCGGCATTATCTTCTTGCTGTTTTTGCTGGGCTTGCATTTACAGCCGCAAAATCTGTTTCATTCGCTGCGCAAAATGAGTTTAATCACGTTAATCAGTTCGACGATCTTCTTCATGGCAGGCTTCATTCCCTGCTATTTGTTTGGTTACACCTATAATGAATGCTTAATCATCGGCCTGACTGCCATGTTTTCCAGCACCATCATTGGCATCAAATTATTACCCACCACCACCTTGCATCATCAACATACCGGTGAATTAGTCATCAGTATTTTATTATTGCAAGACGTCATCGCCATCGCCACGCTAATGGGCATTGAAATAATTTCTGACCGCTCCCAATCCCTCCACCTGGAATGGCTCATTGGTTCTTTTCCTATTTTGTTTCTTGTGGCCTATGTTTTTCAACGCTATCTTCTTTCGCCACTCTTGGAACGCTTCGACAAAATACATGAGTACATCTTTATTTTATCCATCGGTTGGTGCCTGTGCATGGCAGAATTGAGTCGTTTCCTGGGTTTGTCCGAAGAAATTGGGGCATTCATCGCGGGGGTCTCACTCGCTTCCAATCCCATTGCATTTTATATTGCCGAAAGCTTAAAACCTCTGCGTGACTTCTTTTTAGTCATTTTCTTTTTCACGATTGGGGCCGGTTTTAATTTCGATTTTTTCTCCAGCGTCTTCCTGCCAGCTTGCACACTGGCTTTTATTCTCTTAGGATTAAAACCATTCATATTTAGCTGGTTGTTGCGTCAATCGGGAGAAGTCAAAACGATCAGTCAGGAAATTGGGGTACGCCTTGGACAAATGAGTGAGTTTTCCTTGCTCGTACTTTACATGGCACTCGAAACCGGTCTGATTTCAGCGCGCATCAGTTATATGGGCGAAGCCGCCATCATTATTACATTTATTGTTTCTTGTTACTGGACAGTCATGCGCTATCCAACACCGCTTGGCGTCACAGAAAGATTACGTAGAGATTAATTAGAATCATACAAAAAGAGGATATCATGGGACACAATCATTCACACGCTGGCCACAGTCATGCACACCCACGTTCATTTAATAAAGCATTTGCCATTGCGGTAACCGTCACGCTGGCCTACACACTTTCTGAAGCAGGCTATGCTTTTTATGCAAACTCCATGAGCTTGCTAGCTGATGCGGTCCATAACTTAGGTGATGTACTTGGACTTGCTCTCGCTTGGATTGCTAACTGGTTATTATCTTTCCCCGCGCGTAAACGTTACAGCTATGGCTTCAAGCGCACCACCATCATTGCCGCACTGGCGAATGCTTTTATTCTCGTTGCTACCTCTGCGCTCATTGCGTATGAATCCGTTCACAAATTATTTAATCTGACGACGGTCAATGAAACCATCATTATTGTCGTGGGTATCATTGGTATTATCGTCAACGTAGGTTGTTCCTTACTTTTTATGCGCGGTGCTCATGATGATATCAATATCAAAGGTGCGTTTTTACATTTAATGGCCGATGCATTAATTCTGGTAGGCGTGGTTGTCTCAGCAATTGTCATTAAATACACAGACTGGTATTGGTTAGATCCTGTCCTCGGCTTGATTATCGTCGGTATTGTTTTATGGGGCACCTGGGGATTACTGCGTGATTCACTCAGTTTAATTTTAGACGCTGTTCCTCATTACATTGACTATAATGGCGCAAAAAAATTCCTGGCAGAGTATCCTGGCGTTCAAGCCGTGCATGATTTACATATTTGGGGACTGAGCACCAAAGAAGTCGCCTTGACCGCGCATTTAGTGATGCCAGAAACAACGCTCACTGATGCTGATTACAAACACATTAATGAAACATTGCATAACGAATTTCGAATTGATCATCCCACCATTCAAGTCGAGAAAGGCAACGGTGACGATCTTTGTTCCCGCAGTGAAACGTGTTAAGAAGTTATCAAACAGAATAATACTAACCTGGGTGTAATGAAGCACACTCAGGTTTACTCAAAAGCCACGACCTTTGGTTTAACCAAGCGTTCGAAATCACTAAAGTTTATTTGCATCAATTCTGAGTGAGATCCCGCATTAAAAATCAGATGACCCTGTTGATTGATTTGATTGGAAACAAAAACCGGCATGTCATATAAATTGCCGAATGGCG
>CAYUYG010000111.1:0-5992 GCA_964449125.1 uncultured Coxiellaceae bacterium
AAATGTACCGTTGCTTTTATAAAACGGAAAATCATTTAAAGGCCCGCGCAATACCGCATTAGCAGATTTTACTTCACCCGCTAAAAATGCCTCATCAAGCCAGGTAACCAAATCCTTATCGAATATTTTTAAAGGCAAATAACGCGTGATGTGTGTTACTCGTTGCATAGTGAAATTGACGCTGAGATCGGAAACAGGACTACCTGTTGCTGGGAGAGTAACTAAACCATTAATATTCGCTGCCGCGTCATTATTGAATGCTTGTAAAGAAGCGATTTTTAATTGCCAGGCCTTATTCTCATCCTGCTTAAAATTGATTTCGCCAGCTAATTGATCGATCTTAAGTGGTGCAACAAAAACGGGGTCGTATTCAAAAATCAAACGATTACTATTAATTAAAAGCTTGCCTTCGTTATCATGCCACTGCACATTTCCTGATAAATTGGTAATACCCGGCAGGTTTTCCCAAGACTCAAAACTGATCTGATTAAATTTCGCAGTCAAAAGAATTTTGTTAAGTTCCTGCAAACCACCATTAAACACCAAAGCAGCACTTTGCAAACTGCCCTCTAACTTTAAACCACGCAATACTTTCACCATGTCTGCCGGGAGAAATGGTGGCGATGAAAACAGGAAGGATTGCACATCTCCTAAGTCGACATAACCGACATTAATAGATTGAGGAATGAATGTGCCATTCTGAGCGACGGCAAATTGTGCATAAAAGTTGGTAGCTGGCCAAAGATGCGCTGGCAAATCAATCAAAATCTCATCACCCGCTACAATTTGCTTATTCCCTTCTCGACGCCAACCAATATTTCCACTGAGGCGTGTGATGGCATGTGTCGATTTATTGGTTAGCGAATTTAAGTCCAGACCGTAAATCTCAAAAGTGGTTTGAATTTTACGAAAGGCATTATTATGCCAAGTCGCCCAGATTCGAGCGCTCGCGATGCCATTATTTAACTGCCAACCTTGCCAGTTAACTCCCTTCCACCACTGCCCAAGTGAAAGCCCTGACACATAAACATAAATATGCGCGCGCATTTGTGCGAGATCAAAAGTCTGCCCTTGCCACTGCACAATAATATTAGCCTCGGTCGGAACATCCTGATGTAGAATGGCCTTACCTAAAATAGTGTGCTTACTACCGCTATTTTCAAAACCCAAATCGAATAAAGTAATAAAATGTTTCTGGCCAGCATAGCCCGTGTAATGAACATCAATATTACGCAAGATCAAACGTGGCTGATCGGACAACCAATTCATCACATCCGTAAATTTGGTTTCACTATCCAAGGGCTTATCCGTCACATTTAGTGTGGGAAAATCCTGTAACACAAATTCGCCGGTCGCGGTTTGCTGAACGACCACATTGGTTCCTGATACGATCACCGTGCTCGGAACGGGTTGCCATCGCCAAAGACTTTTAGGAAGGGAAAAAAACACCTGAATGGTTTTGATATCCAATGCAGGCTTATTATTGCTTTTATTAAATGCGATAACTTTAGTTAAGGTTACTTCAGGTTGATAACCATACCATGACAGATTCACCTTATCGATGGTGACGGGCATTCCTAATAAATCACTCGTCCAGTGCTCGATGTCACCACGATGTTTTTCAAGAACAGGCGTAAGAAGATGAGCCGCAATAACCAATGCCGCAACAATCAAGATAATTGCTGCAAATACATATACCATTTTTCTAGCAAACGATTTTAAGAAAGCTTGCACAGAAAACCTCTTGAGAATTACGCGATTCTAAAACGCCGAGAACAATCGCGTATGAGTACAAAAAGCCACGGCCAAAGTAAGGTACTGGTCACGGAAGATAGCCAATAAAGGTGACTGCCTGGCAATTCGCCAATGAATCCTTGTAGACAGTATAAAAGAAATTGATACAGAAGGAGAAAAATAAGGACCGTGATACCCTGCTGCACAGGTGGACACATTTTTAACCGAATATTTAATCGTGAAATAAAATAAATCACGATGGTATAAGCTAGCGCATGCTCACCGAGCAGCGTTCCATTCAATAAGTCAACGAGTAAACCCATGAACCAGGCAAGCCCCACACTGACGCGCTGCGGCATCATAATGGCCCAATACATCAACACCATTAGTACCCATGCTGGCCGCAACCAAATGGTCCAATTCGGCATAGGCAGCGATGCCAATACCAAGGCCATCACCAATGTTGAGAAAATAACAAACCAGTTACGCATTTTTTTCATACCATACTAATAAAACTTGGCGACTAGTGTCTAAATGCGCGCTAGGCTGCAAATAGATCGATGCAAACGGATGCACAGGATCTTTATTCACACTAATGACCTTTCCAACTGGATAACCTTCTGGGTAACGGTCGCCCAAACCGGATGTAATAAAAATATCACCTTCTTTAATATCCGCGGTTTTGGGAACATACATTAAACGTAAACGGCCGGAGTAACTGTCTCCCGCAGCAGTTGCACGCATCCCATTTCGTGCATTTTGGACGGCGATACCGCTATGCGGATCATTAATTAAAATAACTCGGCTCGTTAACGCACCTACTTGCAGAATTTGGCCCATCACTCCATTTGCATCCAAAACCGGCTGCCCAACATACACGCCATCTCGCACGCCTTTATCCAAGACAACCTGATGCACAAATGGTTCAGAAGCAACAGCCAGCAATTCTGCTATCAAGGTTTTACTTTTTACCTGACGAGACGATTGCAAGAGTGATTTGAGATAATTATTTTCTGATTCGATCGCAATCAAACGTTGCAATTGGGAGCGCAACAATAACTGATCAGCTTTCAAACTCAGATTTTCACGAACGAGATCGTCATGCGTACTAATGACACTTTTCAGATCATCAATAAAACGGGTAGGCCAACTAACCATGTATTGGAAAGGAGCCACAGGCAAGGACATGGCGCTGCGAATGGAAGCAAACCCTTCCATCTTTTTATCCATCACCATGAACGCAATAGCAAGCGTTACGAGAAGAATAGCTCGCAAACCTGGCTGTGACTCACGTTTAAATATAGAACGGATTGTCCTATCTCCATCTATTCCTTCAAGAGAAAATCAACACCAGATGTTTCAATCATCTCTAATGCTTTACCACCACCGCGTGCTACACAGGTCAGAGGTTCATCAGCAATGATAACTGGCAAGCCGGTTTCTTCCATAAACAAGCGATCGATGTTACGCAGGCACGCACCACCACCGGTTAAGACCATACCGCGTTCTGCGATATCCGCAGCCAATTCAGGCGGCGCTTGTTCGAGCGCAGCACGAACGGCACCCAAAATACCAGACAGCGGTTCTTGCAGTGCTTCCAATATTTCATTACTGGTGATAGTGAAGCTACGTGGTATACCTTCGGCGAGGTTACGTCCGCGAACTTCCATTTGCAGCATTTGATTAGCAGGATAAGCAAGACCAATTTCGTGTTTGATACGTTCTGCGGTGGCTTCACCAATCAGGATACCGTAATTACGACGGACATAACTAACAATCGATTCATCGAAGCGATCGCCGCCAATACGGACGGAAGCGGAATACACAATACCGTTGAGCGAAATAATTGCCACTTCGGTTGTACCACCACCAATATCCACCACCATTGAACCACGAGGTTCTTCAACTGGCATCCCTGCTCCCATTGCTGCCGCCATTGGCTCTTCGAGCAAGAATACTTCGCGCGCACCCGCACTAATGGCAGATTCTCGAATGGCACGTCTTTCTACTTGAGTGGATCCACAGGGTACAGAAACCAGAACACGTGGGCTAGGTCGCAAAAATCTATTTTCATGAACTTTGTGAATGAAATGTTGTAACATTTTTTCTGTAACATAGAAGTCAGCAATGACGCCGTCCTTCATAGGCCGAATGGCACTAATATTGCCAGGCGTACGCCCAAGCATCAGTTTAGCTTCGCTACCTACAGCCACCACGTGTTTTTGACCGATGGTTTCATTACCCTGACGTATCGCGACAACAGAAGGTTCATTTAAAATGATGCCCTTGCCCCGAACGTAAATCAGCGTATTAGCCGTTCCCAAATCTATGGAAAGATCGTTTGAAAACATTCCGCGTAGTTTTTTAAACATGGCTGCCTTGTTCCTTAGTTTCGATTTCAAAGTTGCATTATTCAGCATTCTAATCAATTTAAATTCAATACGCCATGAAAAGTCAGAAATTGTATGAGTTTTGTAATGCTTTGTAATACTTTTTAATACTTTTGTAATACTTTATAATGCCTGCCTTAAAATTCGTTGTCCTGGAGCTTTAGAGTATGTCTCTCACACTTGAAGAGGTTAAAAAGATAGCACATCTCGCGCGCCTAAACTTATCAGATGCCGACTTGGCGCTATACGGTCCGCAATTATCGCGTATTCTGCATTTTATTGAACAAATGAGCCAAACCGATACGTCTCAAGTTGAATCACTTGCTCATCCTTTGGACATTAATCAACGCGTCCGCGCAGACGCCGTGACCGAAGTCGATCAACGTGCCAAATTTCAGGCCATTGCACCCCAGGTTGAAGCGGGACTTTATCTCGTTCCCAAAGTTATTGATTGATGAGGCCTAACTACTATGCATCATAAAACCATTATTGAATTATCCAATGAACTGGCCTCCAAAAAAATCTCCAGTGTGGAACTAACACGGTTATTTCTTGATCGTATTAAACAAATGGATGGCAAATTAAATTCGTTTATTACCGTCACTGAAGATTACGCCTTAAAAACTGCTCAGGCAGCCGATGACTTACGCGCACAAGGCAAAGCTGGCAGATTGACCGGTATTCCCATTGCGCATAAAGACATTTTTTGCACAGACGGTATTAAAACCACCTGTGGCTCAAAAATGCTCGACAATTTTATCGCGCCTTATGACGCAACCCTCGTCAAAAAAATGAAAGCAGCAGGCACGGTCATTGTCGGCAAAACCAACATGGATGAATTCGCCATGGGTTCCTCCAATGAAACTAGCTTTTACGGCACCGTTAAAAATCCCTGGAATCTTGACCACGTCCCTGGTGGTTCCTCAGGCGGTTCGTCTGCAGCCGTTGCCGCGGGTTTTATTCCGGGCGCAACCGGCACGGACACAGGCGGCTCGATCAGGCAACCCGCCGCACTTTGCGGTATCACGGGTTTGAAACCAACTTACGGACGTATTTCCCGTTACGGCATGATCGCTTATGCTTCCAGCCTCGATCAGGCTGGCCCTTTTGCAAAAAGCGTGGAAGATGTCGCTCTCTTGCTAAATTCAATGGCTGGTTTTGATGAAATGGATTCAACCAGTGTTGATGAACCTGTTCCTGATTAGACGGCCACTTTAAATGACTCCATTAAAGGTTTGCGTATTGGTTTACCTAAAGAATATTTCAGTGAAGGCTTGGATAGCCAAGTAGCAAAAGTCATTGACGCAGCGGTAAAAGAATATGAAAAGCTCGGCGCTGTCATCAAAGAAATTAGCTTACCGAATACTGCTTTATCTGTACCGGTTTAGTATGTACTCGCCCCAGCGGAATGCTCCTCCAATCTCGCGCGTTATGACGGTGTGCGCTATGGCTATCGCTGTAAAGATCCAGTCGATTTACTCGATCTTTATCAACGCACACGCAGTGAAGGTTTTGGCAGTGAAGTCAAACGCCGTATCATGATTGGTACCTACGTTTTATCTGCCGGTTACTATGACGCTTATTATCTGAAAGCCCAAAAAGTACGACGGCTAATTCGTGATGATTTTATGGAAGCGTTCAAGCAAGTTGATACCATCTTGTGCCCGACCGCCCCTACTCCACCCTTTAAATTTGGTGAAAAAACCAATGATCCTATCAGTATGTATTTATCTGATATTTACACGATTGCCGTGAATCTCGCAGGCTTGCCAGGCATCTCTCTCCCTGCTGGGTTCATCAACGGCTTGCCAATTGGCATGCAATTGATTGGAAATTTCTTTGACGAAGCACGCTTACTTAATATCGCG